>JAPWJW010000003.1:1410000-1602500 GCA_028283825.1 Azospirillaceae bacterium
GCCAGCGTTTCGTTCGTCGTTTCATCGTGCGGCGTTCACCGCGTCGATGACCAAACATCTACTCGCTTGCTTCGTCACCGTCAAGTATCTTTTTTCGTCTTCGTTCATTTTTTCAAATCAACGTCGACGCCACAGATACCAGACTGGCTATTCGTTCGATCGCTGGCGTGGATACCGGAACCTTATTAGATGATCAAGCATCATTTTCGGTCCGACATACTCACGCCCCGGCGAACTTCATTAGCCAAAGCAGCGTTAGATGTTTTTACTTTTCAGAGAACCACGCCGCGATTACTCGCGGCTACCGACCCGATGTTCAACCGTCGTGCGGCCAACCAGGGGTCAGGGCGGCGGGTTATAGGGGAAGGTCCGGGGGCTGTAAAGCGCTTTCTTGACCCTTTTTGGCGCCTGCCTTCCGAAGGCTGCCCTGATCAAATCAGGGGTGGCATTGCCTTGAACAGGCGCGTCCGGAAACCGGCCCCACCCCACCGCCACAGGGATGGCCCGGCGTCAGGCGCTCTCCCGCTGGGCGGCGCCCAGGTTGGGCGCCTCCGTCAGGTCGCCCTCATGCGGGACCACGTCCAGGATTTCATGGCCCTGGGCGGCGGGGAAGCGCAGCAGGGCCTTGCGCCGCGCCCGCGTGGGATCGGCGGCGTAAAAGAAGAAGTAGCGCCCCTCCGCCCACAGCTGCGTCACGCGGGTGGGTTCCGACGGCAGCGCCTCGGTCCGGCGGATAAGGACGATCCAGCCGGTTTCCTGCAAACCGCGCCGCTCATCCGTCACCAGGACGCGGCGATCCACCTGTTCCAGCCCGTTCACATGGCGGGCCAGGGCCTGGATATGGTCGCCCACCTGGGCCGATTCGACATCGTCCGCCCGGCTGGTCAGGCGTTGCGCCAAGCTTTCCCGCGCCAGCGTACGCACCTGGTGGCTGAGCACCCGCCGGCGGTGCCGCAGGTCCCGTATATTGTGCCGGGTGCGGGCCAGCCGGCGTTGTGCCCGCTGGAAGGCCGGCTTCACGCCGATGGCCACGATCATCAGACCCAGGGCGAAGGCGAACCAGTTCATGGGGCCGGATCCAACGCCATGGTGGCCGGATCGGTCACGGCCACGTCGGCGGACAGGGCCTGGGCATGGGTCACCTTGAAGCCCAGCATGCGGGGATAGGCCCGCTCATACTCCGCCCGCGCCTCCTCCAGGCTGGTGGCCCAGATGTGCACGGGCACCGGGCGGGCCCAGCTGTTGTCATAAAAGGCATGCCGATCCCCCCGCTTCACCTGGTGGGAAACGCTGCTGTTCATCACCATGAATTCGAACGGGCGGTTGGGCAGCAGTTCCGGCCCCAGGCTGCGGATGAACCGGTGGGGCGCCGTCTCCAGCTCCCGCACCTTTTTCTTAAGCTGGGCCTCCTGCCGTTGGGCGGAGAACAGCACCGTGGCGGCGTTGCCGGCACCGTCCTTGCGGGCGTCCACCCGTTCGGACAGGCCGTTGGCCAGTCGGGCATACCGGGCCAATTGCTGGCGCAGGCCACTGACGTCGGCCAAATGTTCCACCACCAGGCCATGGACGTGGGCGCCCAGGGAGACGAGCACGCTCAGTCCGGCGGTCGCCAGAAAAACGAAAAACCCGAACTCCAGAATGGCCATAATGCCCGCGGTCACCCTGATCGCCCCTTTGGCAGTACACGGATGGCCAATACTTTAAATTATCCGGCAGAAGCGGCAAGTCGTTATTCGAGACGGCTATTTGGTTAACGGGAAGTTACCAGATGATCACTTCTGCAACTACATGAATAGCGCCTCTTTCTCCAAGCCCTTGTATAGGCCGGCCACCTGGGCGCCATAGCCATTGTATATCTGGGTAGGAACCGACTCGTTGCTGCCCAGCAGCCGTTCGCGCGCCTGGGACCAGCGGGGGTGCGGCACCGCCGGGTTCACGTTGGCCCAGAAGCCGTATTCATCGGCGTTGAGCAGCCCCCAGAAGGTCTTGGGCCGCTTGTCCGTGAAGCTGATTCGCACCACCGACTTCACCGACTTGAATCCGTACTTCCACGGCAAGGTCAGGCGCAGGGGCGCGCCGTTCTGGCCAGCCAGGGGTTTGCCGTAGAGGCCGGTGGACATGAACGCCAGCTCGCTGGTCGCCTCCGCCATCGTCAGGCCCTCGACATAGGGCCAGGGGTAGAAGGGCTGGCGCAGGCCGGGGGCGGCGTAGGTGTCGCGGCCGAAGGTCTGCAGCTCCACATATGTCGCCGACGCCAGCGGCTTGGCGAAGGCCACCAGCCTGGCCAGGGGGAAGCCCATCCATGGCACCGCCATGGCCCAGGCCTCGACACAGCGGTGGCGGTAGAGGCGCTCTTCCACCGGCATGGCCTTCAGCAGATCGTCGATGCCCAGGGTCAGGGGTTTTTCCACCATGCCGTCGATGCGCAGCGTCCAGGGACGCAGCGGCATCTTCTGTGCCGCCGACACCACGTCCTTCGACGTGCCGAACTCATAGAAGTTGTTGTAGCTGGTGGCGGCATCCTCCGGCGTCACCGGCCGGTCCAGGGTGTAGGCGGGATTGCGCACCGGGGATTCGGCCGCCTGGGCGCGACCGCCCAGGCTTCCCCCAAGCGCCAGCCCGCCGGCGATGCCGCCCGCGGCCTTCATCAGGCTGCGGCGGTTGAGGTAGGCGCCTTCCGGCGTCGCCGCCGATTCCGGCAATTCCCAGTCACGCTTGGTCCTGACCAACATGGCGCATTCCTTCACCAACCGCCCCAACCGGGCTGTCCTATAAGTGAGGGGGCGATGGTGGCCTGATCAAGGGGTGCGGCACCATGGTGCCGATAGCCGGGCGTTAGCCCCAAATCGACCGCGCCGACGGCGCCCTCTTCTCCTATTATATAGGGGACAACAAACCGGGAGGGGGCGATGGCCGATACGGCAGGGGCGGGAACGCTGTTCGAGCGCCAGATGGCGATGTACGTGACCTATCACCGCGACGCCCGCAACAAGGCGACCCACGCGGTGGGCATTCCCCTGATCGTCTTTTCCGTGGTGCTGGCCACCAGCCTGGTGTCCATCGCACCCCCCGTTACCCTGGGCCTGATACTGTCCGTGGTGGTCTGGGCGCTGTGGATCGCGCTGAACCGGCCCATCGGTCTGGCCCTGGGCCTGCTGGTCGTCCCGTCGGTGGTCCTGTCGGCCTGGCTGGTGGAGCGGCTGCCGGTGGCCGGCGTGCAGGGACTGGCGCTCGGCCTGTTCGTGGGCGGCTGGGTCTTCCAATTGCTGGGCCACGTGTTCGAGGGCAAGAAGCCCGCCCTGGTCGACAATTTGTTCCAGGCGCTGATCGGCCCCATGTTCGTGGCGGCGGAAGGGCTGTCGGCCCTGCACCTGCTGCCCACCGGGCTGATGGACCGCATCGAGCATGGCGCGGCGCTGCGGACGGCCGAATAAGAAAAAGGCGGCCCGGAACCGGACCGCCTTCGACTTTCCACCTTGATGAAATCTCAGCCTTCCAGCATGGCGCGCAGCATCCAGGCCGTCTTCTCATGCGTCTGCATGCGCTGGGTCAGCAGATCGCACGTCGGCTCGTCACTGGCCTTCTCCGCCACCGGGAAGATGGAGCGGGCGGTGCGGGCCACCGCCTCCTGCCCCTCAACCAGCTGGCGGATCATGTCGACCGCCTTGGGCACACCCGTCTCTTCCTTGATGACGGTCAGCTGGGCGAACTGGGCGTAGGAGCCGGGGGCCGGAAAGCCCAGGGCGCGGATACGCTCCGCGATGTCGTCCACCGCCACCGACAGTTCGGTGTACTGGGTCATGAACATGGTGTGCAGCGTGTTGAACTGCGGGCCCGTGACGTTCCAGTGGAAGTTATGCGTCTTCAGGTACAGCGTGTAGGTGTCGGCCAACAGGCGGCTGAGCCCCTCGGCAATCGCCTTGCGATCCTGTTCCGAGATGCCGATGTCGATAGCCATTTCTTCTTACCTTTCTTGACTGCGTCGAACCTATGCCTCGCCGACAAAGGTAGTCCCATCGTCCCCACCCTCGCAAGCGTTGTTTTTAGAATAATTCTAAAACTTATCCATACCTATCCGTAAGGCGGGAACCGCCGATTTTCCTTGGGGGCCGGCGCTCCGTCGCCCACATGGCATCCTATCCGCGGGCCAACGCCTGGCCGCGGACCTGGATTCGTGTGTCCAAAAAACAGCCAGCCTTCGAGGGGCTTTCATGGGTTTCGCCGTCGGCGCCGATCATGGTCGCGCGGGAGTGAGGGGGGTGGCCTGCCTGGCGGCGGCGCTGGCGCTGCTGTGCGCGCGGCCCCTGCGGGCTGCCGACCTGACGGTGGTGGTGACGGACGCCGCCGGCCATCCCGTGGCCGACGCCGTGGTCACGGCCACGCCCGAGGGCTCCACCCTGCCCCCGACCGCGCCGCCCGTGCCGCTGGTGATGGACCAGATCGACGAGACCTATGTGCCCTATGTCATGGTGGTGCCCAAGGGCGGTACCGTCACCTTCCGCAACAGCGATCTGACGCGTCACCACGTCTATTCCTATTCAGAGGCCGCGAAGTTCGAATTCGTGCTGGCGCCCGAGCAGATCGGCCAGCGCAAGTTCGACCAGGCGGGCGTGGTGGCCTTGGGCTGCAACATCCATGACCATATGATCGCCCATCTGTACGTGACCGCCGCCCCCTTCGCCGCCGTCACCGGCCAGGACGGCAAGGCCAGGCTGACCGGCCTGCCGGCGGCCAGCACCACGGTGGTGGCCTGGCTGCCGCGCCTGAAGCCGGGCACGCCGGCACCGCAGCAGACGGTGGCGGCCTCATCCCTGGGTGGGGGCCCACTGACCATGGTGTTGCCACCCCTTGTGCCGGACAGCCGCCAGGCCCAAGATCCCGACCACGGCAGCAATTAAGCACGAACTGGATCGGCCCCCCGTGGCACTCGGCTTCCGCAACCGACTGGCGTTGTTCCTGGTCGCGACCCTGGCGGTCGTGCAATTGGGTACCATGTCCATCCTGTACGGGGTGGCGCGGTCGGCCATGATCGACGCCGGCAAGCAGCAGCTGGTGATCAGCGCCGCGTCCTTCACCCGTCACCTGGGAACCCTGTCGGATCACCTGGGCGAGGATGCCCGGGTCATGTCGCTGGACTATGCCCTGCGCCAATCCGTGGCCACCCACGACAGCGGCACCGCCATCAGCGCGCTGCGCAATTTCGGGCGACGGGTGGGCGCCAGCCGCATGCTGCTGATCAACCTGGACGGCACCATCGCCGCCGACACCGCCCATCCCCGCGAACTGACGGGCCTGGGCCGCTTCGCCTTTCCCGACCTTCTGCCCCAGGCGGTGGACAACGGCCGGGCGGCGGCGGCCGGCGTCATCGACGGCACGCCCTACCGCCTGGTGGTGGTGCCGGTGCTGCTGCCCGACCCGGTCGCCTGGATCTGCATCCTGGTGCGGGTGGATGACCGCTTCGCCGAGGAACTGCGGGCCCTGTCCCCCCTGCGCAAGGACATCGCCCTGGCGGGCCAGATGGCACCGGACGCCGGCTGGACGGTGGTGGCCGCCGCCGGCGACCCGGTGGCACCGCTGGCCGGCATCGCGCCGCCGGGAACCGGGGCGGCATCGGTGCCACAGCTGATGGACAAGGCCGGGGCGGAATATCTGGTGCTGACCGCCCCACTGGCCACCGCCCCCGGCAGCCTGCCGATGATGGCCGTGCTGCAATACCCGCTGGACCAGGCGCTGGCGCCTTACCGCAAGGTGCTGCTGTACATGGGCGCGCTGATGGCCGGCGGCCTGTTGGTGGCATTGGCCGGCATCGTGCTGATTTCCCGCAGCGTCACCCGGCCGGTGACGGCCTTGGCCGCCGTGGCCCGCCGCATCGCCGACGGCGACTATGCCCACCTGCCGCCCGTCACCGCGGATGACGAGATCGGTCAGTTGACGGTGGCGCTGGACGACATGGCCCGGGCCATCGCCGACCGTGAGGAACACATCCGCCACCAATCCCTGCACGACACCGTCACCGGTCTGCCCAACCGCCTGCATCTGGAGGAACGGGTGGATGGCGCCATCGACCGGGGCCATGCCGTGGCCCTGCTGCTGCTGGGCCTGGACCGGCTGCGGGAGGTCGCGAACACCCTGGGCCACGACCTGGCCGACCGCATCGCCCGCGATGCCGGCGACCGCCTGGTGCGCACGCTCGCCGCCAATGGGGCAGCGGACGCCTTCATCGCGCGGGTCGAGCACGGCTTCGCCGTCCTGCTGGTGGACCACGACCGGGCCGACGCGCTGGCCCTGGCCCCCGCCCTGGTCGCCGCCTTCGAGACGCCCTACAGCGAGGCGCCCTATGGCCAGGCCGACGTGACGGTGGATCTGGCGGCCGGGGTGGGCATCGCCCTGCACCCCGACCCCACGCCGGACGCGCCACCCGCCGACAGCGCCGGCGTGCTGTTGCGCCATGCCGACGTGGCCATGCTGGACGCCCGCGCCACGGAGCCCTTCATCCGCGTCTACGACCATGCCGCCGATCCGCACCGGCCGGAGCGGCTGTCGCTGATGGGCGATCTGAAGATCGCCATTGAGCAGGACGCCCTGGATCTCGCCTACCAGCCCAAGCTGGACCCGCAATCGGGCACGGTGGTGGGCGCGGAGGCGCTGGTGCGCTGGACCCACCCCAAGCGGGGCTTCGTGCCACCCGACAGCTTCATCCCCCTGGCGGAGGAAACGGGCACCATCCGCCTGCTGACCCGCTGGGCGCTGGGCCGCGCCCTGCGGCAGACGGCGGCCTGGGCAGCGGCCGGGCACGATCTGCGCCTGTCGGTGAACCTGTCCGTCCGCGACCTGGGGGACCAGTCCCTGCCCGGGCGTATCGGCGAGTTGCTGGCAGAGACCGGGCTGCAAGCCGACCGGCTGATGCTGGAGATCACCGAAAGCGCCATCATGGGTGAGCCGGAGGCCGCCATCGCCATGCTGCGCCGCCTGGCCGCCCAGGGCGTGGAACTATCCATCGACGATTTCGGCGTGGGCCAGTCCTCCTTCGCCTATCTGCGGCGCCTGCCGGTGCGGGAGATCAAGATCGACCGGTCCTTCATCATGGCGCTGGACCAGACGCCGCAGGACCAGGCCATCGTCCGCTCCATCATCAAGCTGGGGCACAATCTGGGCTACAAGGTCACGGCCGAGGGCGTGGAGAACGCGGCCTCGCTGGTCCTGCTGGGCGACATGGGCTGTGACCTGGCCCAGGGGTATTTCATCGCCCGCCCCCTGGCGCCCAGCGCCTTCGCCGATTTCCTGGCGGCCCACGCCGCCGGCGAAACGCCCGCCCAGAAGCAGGCGCGCGGCTGACGGCATCCGGCTGATTACGGCCGGTTTCCCCTTCCTTCCCATCCGCGGGCCCCAACCCGTCCCAGGATCGGCCCTGCCGCCGGATCCTAACCCTCAGACCATTGGACTATGTCCATAGACATAGATATTAATACCTAACAATATCGCAACGTTTACCTCTATGGGGGAGGTTTGGCGTGCTTCGAGATGCCACCAGCCGGGATCGCTGGTTCGTGCTGTCCCTGTGCCTGTTTCCCATCCTGGCGAAACTCCACCTCCTGTTGGGCCTGCTGAAGGCCGACCCCCTGCTGTTCTATGCCGGCCTGACACCGCGCAACGGCCCGGGCTGGCTCAACGGCTATCCCACCATCGACCCAAACATCGCAGCGACATCCCAGGCGCTGGGCGGTGGGGCCGTGAAAAGCGTCCTGTCAGGTGCCCTGCCTTGGTGGAACCATTTCCAGGGCGTGGGGGCGCCGCTGCTGGGGGAAATGCAGTCCGCCGCGCTGTTCCCGCCCACGCTGCTGCTGGCCCTGCCCAACGGCCAGCTTTACATGCACCTGCTGCTGCAGGTCATCGCCGGGGCGGCCACCTATTTCCTGCTGCGGCGCCTGGCTTGCCCGCGATCCACCGCCCTGGTCGGGGGCCTGCTGTTCGAATTCAACGGCACCTATGCCTGGATGGCCACCGCATCCATCAACCCGGTGTGCTTCCTGCCCCTGTTGCTGCTGGGCATCGAGGTCGCGCGGGACCGCAGCGGGCGGTGGGGCGGATGGGGCTGGATCGCACTTGCCCTGGCCCTGTCGCTGTACGCCGGTTTTCCGGAGGTCGCCTATTACAACGCCCTGATGGCGGGTGTGTGGATCCTGGCCCGCCTGCCGGGCCTGCCCCGGCCCGAGGCGTGGCGCTTCCTGGGACGTGTGACCCTGGGAGTGGCCAGCGGCCTGATGCTGGCCGCGCCAGTGATCATCGCCTTCTTCGATTTCCTGGACGATGCGTTCGTCGGCCAGCATACGGGCGGCTTCACCGCCTTTTCCCTGCCGCCCAGCGCCTTCATCAAGGTCTTCGTCCCCTATCTGCACGGCCTGATCTACGAACAGCCGGTCACGGCCGCAGGGTTCTGGAACGATGTCGGCGGGTATGCCGGCATCCTGCCGGTGGCGCTGTCCCTTTATGCGCTGGCGGGAATGACGCGACGGCTGGCCCCCCTGCGGCTGGCGCTGGGCCTATGGGTGGCGGTGACCGTCGCCGCTTGTTACGGCGTGCCCGGCGTGGCCAAGGCGCTTGCCGTCGTGCCCGGTTTCGCCCTGACGGCCTTCTATCGTTATCTGCCCTGCACCTGGGAATTCGCCCTGTGCGTCCTGTCCGGCCTGGCCCTGGCCGACCTGGCGGCGGGATATCGCGACGCGCTGGACGCCCGGCGCAGCGTCCGCGCCTTCTGGATCGCCAGCGCCGCCCTGGCCGGCCTGTTGCTGGCGGCCTTCGCCCTGCCCCAGCCGGCATCGGTGGCGGAAATCGTCACGCCATGGCGCGCCCGGTCACTGGCCTTCGCCGTGATTCTGCTGGTGGGTTGGTTCTGGTGCCGGCCGCGGATGAAGACGGATGCCGCGCCCCGCGTCCTGGCGGTGCTGGCCGTGGTCGAGGCGGTGGTCTTTTTCGTCATCCCGACCATGGCCTATCATCGCAAGGCACAACTGGAACCGGCCGGCATCCGTTTCCTGCGCGACAATCTGGGCTTCCAGCGCTTTTACACCCTGGGGCCGATCGAGCCCAACTACGGCACCTATTTCCAGATCGGCGAGGTCAATCACGACGACATGCCGGTGCCGGCGCGGTGGGTGGACCATGTGGCCCATCACCTGGACGACAACGCCACAGCCAGTGTTTTCGCCCATAACCGCCTGCGGCCGGACGGGCCGTCGCCCGTGGAAAACTTCCTGAAGAACCAGGCCAATTACCAGGCCGTGGGCGTGAAGTACCTGGTGACGGCGCCGGACACCGACCCCTATGCCCGGCACTACGCCGATATCGCCGCCGGCCCCAACACCCCGCTGGTCCTGCAAAGCGGTCAGCGGGCCGGCCTGACGCTGAAGGACCCGGGACTGGGCGGCACCCTGAGCGGCCTTGCCCTCCCAGTGGGCACCTATGGCGACCGGTCGGATGGCGTGTTGTCCGCCACCGTCTGTTCCCAGGGCCGGTGCAGCATCGGCAGCGCCGCGCTGGGCGGGGCCGCCGACAACCACCCCTTCACCATCATCCTGGATGATCCCCTGCCGCTGGGCACGGACCTGACGGTGGAATTGGATTACGACGACGCCAACACCCCGTTGGTGCTGTGGATGTGGCCACGGGCCGCCAACGCCCGGACCTCAATCTCCCATGAAGGGCGGGAGATCGCGGACCAGACCTTCCGTTTCCAGCTGGATCTGGCGGACCATCCGCCGCTGGTGTTCCAGGACCGGGCGATGCGCCTGTACGAACTGCCGGCCCCACGGCCTTACCTGGACGCGGCCGGCTGCCAGCTGTTTCCCCGCAGCCGGGACAGTTTCGACAGCGACTGCCCGGTGCCCACGACGCTGACCCGCCTGGAACTGGCCATGGCCGGGTGGCGCGTGACGATCAACGGACAGGAACAGCCGGTGGCGATGGTCGCGGATCTGTTCCAGCAGATCACCCTGCCCGCCGGCCAGGCCAGCGTGTCCTTCCGCTTCCTGCCGCCCTACATGCCCTTGGGCTATGGCCTGTTCGCCATCGGCTGCGCCCTGCTGGTGTTGACGGTGGGCAACCCCCTTGCAGCACGGCGCGTTCTGGCCGGCATGCCGCTGGGTGGACGTTCCCCCATCGGGCAACCGGCACTGGATGGGGCGATGATGCCGACTGCGGAATAGGGATCAGGCGGCGAAGGCCGGTTCGGCCAGGCGCAGGGTATGGGCCAACACGTCGGGCGGCCAGTCGCGGGCCTGGTTTTCGAAGGTCGCGCGGTCCCCGGCAAACAAGGCGCGGGCGGCTTCCTCGAAACCCGGCCGGTCACCGGCCATGGTGGACATGAAGCGATAGGCCGCCTCACGCGCCAGCCGCACACGATCCTGGCCTTCGTTGGCATGGCGGGCGGCATCCACCAGGCGACGCAGCGCGACGGAGGCGCCGCCCGGCTGAGCGGCCAGCCATTCCCAGTGCCGGGGCAGCAGGGTCACCTCCCGCGCCACCACGCCCAGCTTGGGCCGGCCGGGCCCGGAGCGCGGGGCGGGCGTCAGGTCGGCCGGGAACACCGGCGCCAAGCGGCCGCGAATCTCTTCCGCCGTGCCGCGCAGATCCAGGTCGATGGGGCGCGCCGTTTCGTCATTGAAGATGAAGATCAGGTCGGTGGTGCCGGCGTCCAGCGCCGCCTTGGCCGCCAACGCGGCCTCCACCAGCGTGCCCGTGGCCAGGTGACGGGTGCCGGCGAAGGCGGTGCAGCGCATTTCCGGATCCAGGCCCATGGCATTTCCCTCCGCCTCAAGAAGACGGAAAGGTTTGTAGGCCGATCACCGCATCCCGTCAATATTACCCGGATAAAATCCTCAAGGACCGCGACGACGACGGCCACCCCCGGATGATTTTCCCGGCGGGCGGCCAGTCGGCAGGGGCGCCTTGGCCGACTTCTCGCCCACCGCACTGGCCCGCAAGGGGGTCGCGTTAGGGTCAATGCCCAGGTCGATGGCCTCCAGCCGGCGGATTTCGTCGCGGATGCGGCCAGCCTCCTCGAACTCCAGGTCGGCGGCGGCGGCGCGCATCTTCTTTTCCAGGTCGGCGATGACGGCCTTGAGGTTGTGACCGACCAGCCCCGCCTCGTCCGCCAGGCCCGAATCCACGTTCACGCGGTCGCCGCGTTCGTAGACGGAGCTCATGACGTCGGCGATCTGCTTTTTCACCGATTCCGGCGTGATGCCGTTGGCCTTGTTGTAGGCCTCCTGCTTTTCCCGGCGGCGGCTGGTTTCCTCCAGCGCCGCCTTCATGCTGTTGGTGACCTTGTCGGCATACATGATGGCGCGGCCGTCGACGTTGCGGGCGGCGCGGCCGATGGTCTGGATCAGCGAGGTGCGGGAACGCAGATAGCCTTCCTTGTCGGCGTCCAGGATGGCGACCAGGCCGCATTCCGGGATGTCCAGGCCTTCGCGCAGCAGGTTGATGCCGATCAGCACGTCGAAGGCGCCCAGGCGCAAATCGCGGATGATCTCGATCCGCTCCAGCGTTTCCACGTCGGAATGGATGTAGCGGACCTTGATCCCGGCCTCGTGCATGTAGTCGGTCAGCGCCTCCGCCATCTTCTTGGTCAGGGTGGTGACCAGGACGCGCTGGCCCTTGGCGATGCACTCGCGGCATTCGGCCATCACGTCGTCCACCTGGGTCTCGGTGGGGCGGATGAGGACGGGGGGATCGATCAGGCCGGTGGGCCGCACCACCTGTTCCACGAACACGCCACCCGTCCGTTCCAATTCCCACGGGCCGGGGGTGGCGGACACGAACACGGATTGGGGCCGCATGGCGTCCCATTCCTCGAACTTCAGCGGGCGGTTGTCGATGCAGACCGGCAGGCGGAAACCATAGTCCGACAGGGTCGATTTGCGCATGTAGTCGCCTTTGTACATGCCGCCCACCTGGGGCACCATGACGTGGCTTTCATCGACGATCAGCAGGGCGTCTTTCGGCAGATATTCGAACAGGGTGGGCGGCGGTTCTCCCGGCGCGCGCCCCGAGAGATAGCGGGAATAGTTCTCGATGCCGGCGCAGGAACCGGTCGCCACCATCATCTCGATATCGAAGGTGGTGCGCTGTTCCAGCCGCTGGGCCTCCAGCAGCTTGCCCTGGGCTGAGAATTCCTCCAGCCGCACCTTCAGGTCGCGCTTCATCTGCTCCACCGCCTGCAACAGCGTGGGCTTGGGCGTGACGTAATGGCTGTTGGCGTAGATGCGCACCTCTTTCAGGCTGGCGATCTTCTCGCCCGTCAGGGGGTCGATCTCCTGGATGGTCTCCAGCTCATCCCCGAACAGGCTGAAACGCCAGGCCCGATCCTCCATATGCGCCGGAAACAGTTCGATGGTGTCGCCGCGCACGCGGAAGGAACCGCGGCCAAACCCCAGATCGTTGCGCTTGTACTGAAGCTCCACCAGCCGCTGCAGGAACTGGGTGCGGTTCACCATGGCCCCCACCTTCATCGGCAGGGTCATTTCCGAATAGGTCTCGACCGAGCCGATACCGTATATGCAGGACACCGACGCCACGATGATGCAGTCGCGCCGTTCCAGCAGCGACCGCGTGGCGGCATGGCGCATGCGGTCGATCTGCTCGTTGATCGAGCTTTCCTTCTCGATATAGGTGTCGGTGCGGGGGACGTAGGCTTCGGGCTGGTAATAGTCGTAATAGCTGACGAAATATTCCACCGCGTTGTCGGGGAAGAAGCTTTTCATCTCCCCATACAACTGCGCGGCCAGCGTCTTGTTGGGCGCCAGGATCAGGGTGGGGCGCTGCAGCCGCTGGATGACGTGCGCCATGGTGAAGGTCTTGCCCGACCCGGTGACACCCAGCAGCACCTGGTCGCGCTCACCCGCCGTCAGCCCCGCCATCAATTCCGTGATGGCCTGCGGCTGGTCGCCCGCCGGTTCGAACTCCGACTGGATGCGCAGGGGGGGGCCGTCCGTGACCGCCGGCAGGGCGTCACCCCGCGGCATGGTCATGGGCGTCGGCAGGACGGGTTCCAGGGTGTGGATATCTTGCGGCATGGCCTCAAGGTAGGCTGCGCCGGGCCACTTTTCCAGAGCGCTTACCCGTTTTGTTCCCATTTGATGGGGCCGTCCGCGATGGGGCCTCGCCCCGGCCCGGAACGGCGGCCTTGCCGCCCGCCTTCACCAGGGCCTTGCACAGGGGTTCCCACGCCTCGGCCAGGGCCTCGCTCTCCGTCCCGTCCTCACGCGCCATGGCCTTCAGGGCCGCCTGGAAATCGCCGGACAGGCAGGCGGTGCGGGGAATGCCGCTGGTGAACTGGGTGACGTCGGGGAAAACCACCAGCACGCGGATGCGCGCCAGGGGGAAACGTCCGCGCAGGGCGTGGATCAGCGGCTGAAGCTGGACCACCGGATTGGTGTACAGCCCCAGCTTGCCGCTGGCGGTGACGTAGCGCCACTGCCCGGCCTTGGCGCCGGCGCTGATCTTGCCGCCGATGTCGCCGGGCGCGCTCAGCACGATCAGCACGCTGGCCGGCAGGCGCACCAGATGGTCGATGCGCATCGGCCGCCCCTGCTTGTCCCGGACATGCAGGCCGTGGACGACGGAATAGCCCTCGTCGTCCAGCGCCAGCTTGCGCCGGTAGGCCTCGGCATTATAGCGGCGGCGGGACTGGGTGCGGGTCTTGGGCCGCAGGGCCCACATCACCACCAGGATCAGGACGATGACGACAAGCGCCACCGTGCCGATGGTGACCATCTGGCTGAGGTTCATCAGCTCTGTCGGGTTGTCCTGCGCCATGGCGGTTGATTAAACCATCGCGCCGGGACTGTCACCGGTTGTCGCCCCCATCCGCGGCGGCGGCGGCCGGCGCGCAGCTTTATGTCGCGGCACCGACAGCCCGGCAGGCGCGTCATGCAGCGGCTGCGGGTTGTGCCCCATTTTGCCCAGGCGTAAGGTCCGCCGCGGATTTTTCATTTCCCAACAAGGGTAGCCGTCATGTCGATCGTTGCCGAGCGCCTAGCCCGGATCAAGCCGTCCCAGACCATTGCCGTCACCGCCAAGGCCCGCGCGCTGAAAGCCGCCGGCCGCGACATCATCGGCCTGGGCGCCGGCGAGCCGGACTTCGACACGCCCGACAATATCAAGCAGGCGGCCATTCGCGCCATCCAGGCCGGCCAGACCAAGTACACCGACGTCGATGGCACGCCGGAGCTGAAGCGCGCCGTCTGCCTGAAGTTCGCCCGCGAGAACGCGCTTGAGTACAAGCCGGAGCAGGTGAGCATCGGCACCGGCGGCAAGCAGGTGATCTTCAACGCCATGATGGCCACCCTGTCGGCCGGCGATGAGGTCATCATTCCCGCCCCCTACTGGGTCAGCTATCCCGACATCGTGCTGATGGCCGAGGGCACCCCGGTGTTCGTGGAGTGCACGGCCGCGGCCGGCTTCAAGATGAAGGCGGAACAGCTGGAAAAGGCCATCACGCCGCGCACCAAGTGGGTGATGCTGAACAGCCCGTCCAACCCCTCGGGTGCGGCCTACACCTATGATGAGATGAAGGCCCTGACCGACGTGCTGGTGCGCCACCCGCACGTCTGGGTCTTCACCGACGACATGTACGAACACCTGGTCTACGACGACTTCAAGTTCGTGACCCCGGCCCAGGTGGAACCGGCCCTGTACGACCGCACCCTGACGGTCAACGGCGTGTCCAAGGCCTACGCCATGACCGGCTGGCGCATCGGCTACGGCGCCGGGCCCGTCCAGTTGATCAAGGCGATGGCCAACGTCCAGAGCCAGTCCACCAGCAACCCCAGCAGCATCAGCCAGGCGGCGGCGGTGGAGGCCCTGGTGGGCCCGCAGGACTTCATCAAGGAACGGGCCGAGGTGTTCCGCCAGCGCCGCGACCTGGTGGTGTCCATGCTGAACCAGGCCCAGGGCATCGACTGCCCCCGGCCCGAGGGCGCCTTCTACGTCTATCCGTCCTGCGCCGGCACCCTGGGCAAGACCACGCCCAGCGGCCTGGTGCTGAACACGGACGAGGACTTCGTCACCTATCTGCTGGAAGCGGAAGGGGTGGCCGTGGTGCACGGCAGCGCCTTCGGCCTGGCCCCGCACTTCCGCATCAGCTACGCGACCTCGACCGAGGCGCTGGAAGAAGCCTGCCGCCGCATCCAGCGCGCCACGGCGGCCCTGCGCTAAGTTCACGCTTCCGCTTTGACGAGGATGGCCGCCCTGGCAACGGGGCGGCCGTTCTTCGTTTCACGCGCGGGCCTTCTTGGGCCGGCCGCCGCGCTTACCGTTCTCACGGGCCGCCGCCGCCTTGGCGCCACCCCTGGCCTGCCCACCAGTGGCACCCAGGACAGCCGCCGGCGAACGCTGCGCCATCCATTGCGGGGAACCCAGAACCCCTTCCAGCAAGGCCGGCACATAAACGTCCGCATCCAGCCGTGGGAAATGCAGCCCCAGCCCGAAAGCCTGCACCTCGATTTCCGCCAAGTCCGTTGCGGCTGCCCCGGCCAGGCCCTCAACCGCCTGTGGAGGGAAGCCCAGTTCAATCCCCGTGGTGAGGCACACGATCACCCGGTCGCGGTCGGCATCATAGTGTGCGCTTTCAGCCCGGGGGCCCCGCAAACGCGCTTCGCCCCGGGCCAGCGCGGCATCGAACGCCTCTGCCGTCAGTTCAGCCATGAATGCGCCTCCATTCCGCCAGCAGGACCTCTTGGTGGGCTGAGATCATTTCCATGATCCGGCGGGCCTCCCGTTCCGTGCACCCGATGGCCTCACGCAATTCCATTCCGATCAGATTGACCACCACGGCCAGCCCCGGGCCCAGAATGTGGACATGCGCCGGTGGATGGTCGTTGGGATAAATCACGACACGCAGGCCATCCAGGCGCAAGACCGTGGGCATGTGCCATCCTATCGGAAACCCAAGCGCTTAGGAATATGGCGATCGCTGTGTTAACGCGGCGACCACCGCGGGCTGTCCGGCGATTCCGCCGGCGCGCGCAGGGGCTGGGCCAGGACCACCACCCAGATATAGGCATCGTTGGGTCCGCCCGGCGTGGCGTTGGGCACGCGGGCCACGCCCACATCGGTCATGCCGGGGGTGGCCAGCGCACCGACGGTGGAGCCTGTGTCCTGCCAGATGGCCAGGGGCTGGCCCGGGTCGCCCGACGCCCGGGCCTCAAGCGCGATGTCCTGCATGGGCACGTACAGGGCGTGGATCAGGCCCTGGCGCAGGTCCGGCGTCTCCATCCCGCTGGCCAGCGCGAGGGCGCGGGCGGCGGCGGCATCGTCCAGCACCGGCTGGCGGGTCAGGGCCGGCAGCCCGGCCTGGATGCGGGTCTTCTGCAGGAAGTCCATCAAGGTTTCGGCCGCCGCGCGGTCCGCCTGGCCCATGGTCACCGGCGTGCCGACGGGCACGGCGGCCGACGCCCGGTTGCAGGTTCCATCCAGCGCACCACCCGCCACCAAAATTCCGGTCGTCAGCATCAGGGTCGCCAGGACGCGCATCACGTCTTCTCCATTATGGGGCCGCCTGCGCGGCCGAATAGCAGCCAACCGCCAATCGCGATCGGGACCAACTTTAGGGGGAGAGTGTGGCGGAAAATCGACCGCGCCCACCACCCTGATCTTGCGTCGCGGCGGTCCGGTGGGTGGTGATTCTTTCGTGCCGTTCAAGCCCATCCCAAGGAAGTGCCGCGAAACCCTTGGAAAACCGGCAGGACAGGAAGTTTTACACAACGCCCGCCCCTGAAATCAGACAAACCCTGTCAACCCTTATCTGGGTCTAAATGAACTATTTGTTAGATATTGACAGAAGTGGTTTTAAGTAAAATCAATGAGATAGCTGTTTATGCCTAAAAATTGGGCAAAATCCGGAAAGCCTTATGGCGCCTAGCGCGGCACACGCTGTCAGCTATTTTTCCGCAAACTTATCCACAGGTTCCGTGGAAGATCGTGGGGTTTTCCACCGGGGCCTTCACGCGGTTTGATTCGCACCATTGAGGTAACCCGAAAGGTGGATCGACCATACGTTACGGCGATGCGGGATCCACAACCGGGAGCCGGCCGGCACCCCCACAGGGCGTGTGCATGACCATTGACCCCGCAAGCGCAATCGGCAGAGTGTCCGGCATGGCCATCATCGACGATACCCCCCTGCCCCCGCCCCCTCCGGACGCGGGGCCTTCAGACACGGTGAACACCGACGCGCACACGGCGCCCGGGGCGGCCAAGCCGCGCCGCCGCACCGTGGCCGACCTGAACCGGGGGGTGGAGACCATCAAGGCCTATCTGCGCACCCTGCCGGTGACGCCCGGCGTCTATCGCATGATGAACGAGCACGGCGACGTGCTGTACGTGGGCAAGGCCCGCGCGCTGAAGCGCCGGGTGGCCAACTACACCATGCCGGCCAAGCTGCCCATCCGGCTGCAGCGCATGGTGGCCGAAACGGTGACCATGGAGTTCGTCACGACCCATACCGAGGTCGAGGCGCTGCTGCTGGAATCCAACCTGATCAAGCGCCTGATGCCGCGCTACAACGTGCTGCTGCGGGACGACAAGACCTTCCCCCACATCATGATCACGCGGGATCACGACTTTCCGGCACTGATCAAGCACCGCGGCGCCCGCGACCGGGCCGGCGACTATTTCGGGCCCTTCGCCTCGGCCGGCGCCGTCAACCGCACCATCACCGCCTTGCAGCGCGCCTTCCTGCTGCGCAACTGCACCGACAGCGTCTTCTCATCCCGCACCCGCCCCTGCCTGCAATTCCAGATCAAGCGCTGCACCGCCCCCTGCGTCGGCCGGGTCAACCGCGCCCAGTACGGCGAGCAGGTGGATGAGGCGGCCGCCTTCCTGGCGGGCAAGAGCCGCGACATCCAGACCCGCATGGCCAACGCCATGATGGAAGCGTCGGAGGCGCTGGACTTCGAGTCCGCCGCCAAGATGCGCGACCGCATCCGGGCATTGACCGCCATCCAGGCCCACCAGGACATCAATATGGAGGGCATGGAGGACGCGGACATCATCGCCGCCTACCAGGACGGCGGCAGCACCTGCGTCCAGGTGTTCTTCTTCCGTGGCGGGCGCAACAATGGCAACCGCGCCTATTTCCCCAGCCACGACAAGAACCAGGGCACGGCAGAAGTGCTGGCCGCCTTCATCGCCCAGTTCTACGACAACCGCGCCGCCCCCGGCCTGGTGCTGATCAGCGAGGAACCGGAGGAGCAGGACCTGCTGGCTGAGGCGCTGACCCTGCGGGCCGGCCGCAAGGTGGAACTGGCCGTGCCCAAGCGCGGCGACAAGAAGCGCCTGATGGACCACGCCCTGACCAACGCGCGCGAGGCCCATGGCCGCCGCCTGGCGGAAACTGGCAGCCAGGCCAAGCTGCTGGCCGGCGTGGCGGAAATCTTCGGGCTGGAGGCGCCGCCCGCCCGCATCGAGATCTACGACAACAGCCACATCCAGGGCGCCCACCCCATCGGCGGCCTGGTGGTGGCGGGCCCCGACGGCTTCATCAAGAACGCCTACCGCAAGTTCAACATCCGCGACCCCAAGGCCGCCGGCGACGACTTCGCCATGATGCGCGAGGTCATGACCCGCCGTTTCGAGCGCGCCCTGAAGGAGGATCCGGAACGCGGCGGCGAGACCTGGCCCGACCTGCTGCTGATCGACGGCGGCGAGGGCCAGTTGGGCGTGGTGGTGGAGGTGCTGGCCGAACTGGGCCTGTCCGACATCCCGCTGGTGGGCATCGCCAAGGGGCCCGACCGCGACGCCGGGCGCGAGCGCTTCTTCATGCCCGGGCGTCCGCCCTTCGGCATGGACCCGCGCGACCCCGTGCTCTATTTCCTGCAGCGCCTGCGTGACGAGGCCCACCGCTGGGCCATCGGCAGCCACCGCCAGCGGCGGGAGAAGGCGATCAGCGCCAGCCCGCTGGATGAGGTGGCGGGCATCGGGCCTAAGAGGAAGAAAGCGCTGCTGCTGCACTTCGGTTCCGCCCAGGCGGTATCGCGTGCAGGCTTGGCCGATCTGCGCTCCGTGGAGGGGATATCCGACACGGTTGCCAAAATCATCTATGACCACTTCCATCCGGACGGTTAAACTACAGATCAATGGACCAGCCGGAACGCGCCCGACCCGAACCTTTGCAACAAGGGTCGGGCGAGGTGTGTTGGATGACCGGCCATTTAAGATCGTCCCTCTGTGATCGCCCCTGGGATCGCCCGATGCTGACCAGCCTGCCCAACCTGTTGACCCTGTCGCGGATCATCCTGATCCCCGTCATCCTGGCCCTGCTGTGGTTCCCGGCGGCGTGGACGGCGTGGACCGCCGCCGGCCTGTTCGCGCTGGCAGCCATCACCGATTATTTCGACGGCTATCTGGCGCGCGCCTGGAAGGAGGAGTCGCTGATCGGCCGCTTCCTCGACCCCATCGCCGACAAGCTGCTGGTGGCGGCGGTACTGTTCCTGCTGGTGGCCGACCATAAGATCGTGGGCCATGCCGTGCTGCCGGCCGTCATCATCCTGCTGCGCGAGGTGGCGGTGTCGGGCCTGCGCGAATTCCTGGCGGGCCTGCGCGTCTCGGTGCCGGTATCGCGCCTGGCCAAGTGGAAGACCACCATCCAGCTGATGGCCATCGGCTGGCTGATCGTGGGCGACCACGGCCCCGACGCGCTGCATGTGCGGCCGGTGGGCGAAACCCTGCTGTGGCTGGCGGCGGCGCTGACCCTGATCACCGGATGGGACTATCTGCGCGCCGGCCTGCGCCACATGCTGACGCCCCCGGGCACCGCGCCGGCCGAGCAGCCGGTCAAGGCCGCCCCCACCGCAGCCCCCACGCCCGGCGTCAATGCCGTGCGCACCGGGGCCTGAGATCATGCGCATCCTGTATTTCGCCTGGCTGCGGACCAAGATCGGCACCGCGGAGGAGGATGTGGCGCCGCCGAGCCATGTCCACACCACCGGCGACCTGATCGACTGGCTGGTGGCCCGCGGCCCCGGCTATGCCGACGCGCTGGCCAACCGCGCCGTCGTCAAGGTGGCGGTCAACCAGGACTATGTCGGGCTGGACCATCCGCTGGCGGCGGGGGATGAGGTGGCACTGTTCCCGCCGGTGACGGGCGGCTGACATGGCCATCAAGGTCCAGGCCGAAGACTTCGACGTCGGCGCCGAACTGGCGTCCCTGACCGACGGCAACACGGCCATCGGCGGTGTCGCCAGCTTCGTCGGCCTGGTGCGCGATTTCGCCGGCGGCATGGCCGTCGACGCCATGACCCTGGAACATTATCCCGGCATGACCGAGCGCCAGCTGGCCGCCATCGAGGCGGCGGCGCGGGCGCGCTGGCCGCTGGACGCCGTGCTGATCATCCATCGTCATGGCCGCCTGTTGCCCGGCGACCGCATCGTCCTGGTGGCCTGCGCCAGCGCCCACCGGGCCGCCGCCTTCGAGGCCTGCTGGTTCCTGATGGACTGGCTGAAGACCAAGGCCCCCTTCTGGAAGCAGGAGGAGACGGCGGAGGGCACCCGCTGGGTGGCGGCGAAGGAAGAAGACGACGACGCGGCCGCCCGCTGGACCGCATCGTCCTGAAACCACCGCCTCGGGCCAGCCGCCCCAGGGCCGTCGGGATGGCGAACGTACCCTTAAGCCGGCCGATGGCTGGCCCGGCGCACTATTGTATACCTGCCGCAACATATTGTTTCATCGCAATCCCCTGAAGAATAGGGAAAATTCCGCTCGCCCCGTTACACGGCGACCCGTCCGCGTCCTGTTTATGCGTCATGTCTAATACGTCCGGCCTAGTCTTTCCTATATTGGATATGGCCTTGCCCGAGACTTCCCATTTAGTGATTCAAGCGCGGACGGACAGCGACATACGCGCGGATTCGTTGTATAAAGCGGGATCAGCGTTAGAGACAACATGCCCGGACTATTCAAAGACCCGGCCGGCTTTCTGGCCCAATCGCAGCGCAACGCCACCATCCTGCTGGTGGACCCCAACCAGGGCGCCCTGATCACTCTGGTGGATCTGCTGCGCCATGGCGGTTTCCGCTTCATCCATTGCCGGGAGGATGCCCGGTCCTTGCCGCTCCACTGTCGGGAATTGTCGCCCGACGTGCTGGTGCTGGACCAGGGTGGGGAAACCGCGGAGGCGGTGGCCGATCTGATGGCCACGCTGGCCCAGTTGCACACCCTGCCCGCATCGGCACGGCCCACCACCCTGCTGCGCGCCGGCACACTGGACGCCCGCGCCCGGGAGGAGGCGTGCCGACGGGGCGTAAGCGACTTCATCGCCCCCGCCTGCCCGCCGATGGACATCGTGGCGCGAGTCGCCGCCGCCGCCCAGTTGCAGTTCCTGACCCGGCAATCGGCACAGCAGCAGAAACAGGTGGAGGCGCAGGTGACGGACCGCACCGCCCGCCTGCTGGAATCGGTGGAGGCGATGCAGGAGCGGGAGCGGACGCTGCTGTCGGCGCTGGAGCAGACCCGCATGGAGATCCGCCAGAAGGCGGACTTCCTGGCCCATGCCACGCACGAACTGCGCACGCCACTGAACGCCATCCTGGGCTTCGCCGACCTGCTGCGGCGGGAATTCCACGGCCCCATGGGCGACGCCCGCTACCTGGAATATGCCGAGGACGTGCACGCCGCCGCCAGCCACATGGCCGCCGTGGTGGACGACACCCTGGACCTGAGCCGGGCCGAGTCGGGCCAGGTCACGTTGGACGTGCGCGAGGTCGATGTCGGCCGCGCCGTGCACGACAGCACCCGCATGCTGCGCACCCTGGCCACCGACTGCGGCGTGGACCTGGCGGTGAAACTGCCGGACCAGCCGTTGCGCCTGCGCACCGACCCGGAAAAGATCCGCCAGATCATCCTGAACCTGGGCTCCAACGCCCTGAAGTTCACGCCGCGCGGCGGCCGGGTGACGGTGGAGGTGCAGGCCGACACCAAGGGCGGCGCCCTGATCCTGATCGTGCGCGATACCGGCGTGGGCATGGCGCCGCACGAACTGCCCGTAGCGCTGAAGCCCTTCGGCCAGGTCCGCGATGCGCAACAGCCGGGCGTGCGTGGCACCGGCCTGGGCCTGCCGCTGACCAAGCGCTTCGTGGAAATGCTGGGCGGCACCCTGGACATCGCCAGCGTGCCCGGCCGCGGCACCGTGGTGACGGTACGCCTGCCCGGCATGCCGGAGCAGACGGGTGAGAACCGAGCCACGGCATAATGTAGTCCTCAAACGGCGGGCGCCGGCGTCCGCCGGCTTGCCTCATCCTCGATTTCCAGTCCGCTGACGCTCCCCGTAAATCTCCGGCGGCCCCAGTCGGGGCCTACGGCGGCATGGGTTAAGCCCCATGCCGCTCGTGCAATAAGCTCCCGCCACCGTTCCGGTCTTTGCGTTTAGCGCCAAGACGTTTCGCGCAGAGCGGTCGTTATCGCCCGGCCGTGCCAACGGTATTCCTTGTCCTCGACGGCGGGCCCTTCCGGCCCACCCTGAGCAGCCCCACCTCGGGCAACCAAGGAAACCATCATGCAAGTCCTGACCGACCGTATCCTGTCCCAGTCCGCCTATAGCGCCGAGATCGACGTGCCGTTGGCCCAGGTGGATATCGGCGACTGGCTGTTCACCCTGCCGGAGGCGGAGTACCTGCGCTGCTGCGTGCCCGACCACATCGCCGCCGGCGTCACCACCACCGATGACGGCCGCCCCATGTCCATCAATGTGGAAATGATCGGTACCGGCCTGGTGGTCCAGCATTATGTGGCGGAAGAGGTCACCCCCTCCTACGTCCGCATGAACTCCATCTCCGACGTGTTCACGCCCAAGGGCCGGACCCAGGTCAACGTGGTGTGGGAACTGATCGCGGAAGCCATCCAGGGCGACCGCACCCGCTACACCAACCGCGTCACCGCCCACCCCACCGACGTCTTCCTGGCCTTCCTGGAAGCCAACGGCCAGACCTTCGAGGAAGCGGCCGCCGGCCGGCAAGCAGCGGGCGGCGACCATAACCGCCGCGAGACGCCGGAATTCGCCGCCAGCATCGCCCGGCGGGCCAAGGTCCGCGCCCGGGCGGCCTGAAATACTGCTTTACGTTTAGGGAAGCTTGACCGGCACCATTTCCACCGGTGAAAAAGGAAAAGCCCGCGGGAGGTGCGTCCTTCCTCCCGCGGGCTTTACGCGTCCGGCGGCCCTGAACCCGCCGGACGCGATCTTATAGTTTTCCCCTCAGGCGCCGGGCGGGCGCATCCACGCCCTTGGCTTATCCTCAGTTTCCAGTCCGCTTCACTCCCCGGAAACTTCCGGCGGACGCGGTCGCGTCCTAGGAAAGAAGGTGTGGAATGAGTAGAGGGACGTGGCGACGCGGAGCTGCCGCGTCGCCGTCACTGGTTGCCTTTACCGCACGCCGGCGCGGCGCAGGCTGTCGGGAGAGAAGTCGGACGCCGACAGGTTGACGTTGAAGTTGTAGGGCTTTTCCTGGTTGATGAAGCCGCTGGCGGTGTAGCGGCCCGACTGCAGGTCGTACACGGTGAACAGGCCGGCCCAGTAGCTCTGGATGTCGTAGTAGTTGATGCCGTGGGCCTCGGTCACGCGCCACAGCTGTCCACGGTTGTCGTACTGATCGGCGACCAGGATGTTCCAGCTGTCCTCATCCACATAGAAGGTGCGGCGGGAATAGATGTGGCTGGTGCCGGACTTCAGCTTGCCGTCCACCACCCAGACCCGGTGCAGCTCATAGCGCGGGAAATCCTGGTTGATGTGGCCGGCCTTGATGATCTGGTCGTAGGTGTGCTTGTCGCTCTGCAGATCATAGGCGTTATAGGGGACGTACATCTCCTTCTTGCCCACCAGCGTCCATTCGTACCGGTCGGGGGAGCCGTTGAAAACGTCCAGCTGGTCGGAGGTGCGCAGGCCGTCGGTCGCCGTGCCGGGGTTGTCGTAGGCGACGTTGGGCGCGCGGCGCACGCGGCGCTGGCCGGGGTTGTAGGTCCAGGCGTTACGCGGTTCCTTGATCTGGTCCATGGTCTCATGCACCAGCAGGATCTCACCCGCCAGACGGGCCGGCGCCGTCACTTCCTGCTGGAAATACAGCGAGGTCTGGCCGTCCGGGCCGGTGTCGTTGTAGAGGAACTTCGATTTTTCATCGATGTTGATCATGGTGTAGGAGCCGTCGGACTGCGGGTTGGCCTGGCCGTACTGGCGCTCCACCTGCTTGCCCTTCCAGCGCAGGACGTGGTTCCACACCACCTCCACGCCCGTCTTCGGAATGGGGAAAGGCACGCCGATCTTGGCGCCTTCAACGCCATTGCCGTCGTCCACCAGCTTGGCCCGGGTGGCGTTGGCGATGGTCTCGTCATAGACGCTCTTGGGCAGCGAGGCGCTGCGGTGCGTCGGATAGACGTTCAGCTTGTAGTCCGGGTACTGCTTCAGCAGGGCCTTCAGGCCTTCCGGCAGCTTGTCGGCATACTGGCCCGCGTTCTGGCCGGTGATGGTGAACAGCGGCTTGTCGCCGGCATAGGGATCCACATATTGGCCGCCCGGCTTGTAGCCCGCCGGCGGCGTGGTGATGCCGCCCGTCCATTCCGGAATGGTGCCGTCCTTGTTGGCCGCCTTTTCCGCGCCGTTGGGTGTCAAGGTCTTGCCCAGGTCGGCCGCCGTCTGGGCCGCCGCCATGCCGCCCAGGAAAACGGCCAAGGCGCCGCCCATCAGCGCGGTGTTCGTCCACTTCATTCTTTTTCCTCCCTAATGCGCCGGGTCGTCACCGCGCCCGCGCGTCCGTTTAGTCTAGCGAGTAATTCTCAGGCCAAACGCTTTATCAAAGGACCTCGCCACCTCAGGGACAACTTGCCCGGGACCGGCGTTTGATCCTCTCATTTCAATAGTTTGCGGGATGCCGGACCGTCGCGCAATGGCTGTGGCCCGGCCCCGCCGGGAAAAAGCACGTTGTGGGCATCAGAACAGCTCGGCCTCCAGGTCCATGACGGTCTTGGCCCCGGACATCAGGGCCTTGAAGCGGAAATCCACCTCGGGCAGCAGGCGCTGCACGAAGAAGCGGGCGGTCTTGATCTTGGCCTCATAGAAGCCGGCCTTGGCGCCGGCACCCTCCGCCAGCTTGGCGTTCGCGACCTTCACCATGCGCAGCCACATCCAGCCCAGCGCCACCAGGCCGAACATGCGCAGATAGTCGGTGGATGCCGCCCCCGCCTCATCCGGGTTCTTCATCCCCCTCTGCGCCACGATGGCGGTGGATTGCTGCAGCTTGCCGAAGGCCTTGGCCAGCGGGCCGGCGAATTCCAGCAGGTCGGTATCCTCCATCGCCGTTTCCAGCTCCGCCGCCAGCGGGTGGAAGAAGCGGCGCAGCAGGCGGCCCATGTCCTGGCCCAGCTTGCGTCCCACCAGATCCAGCGCCTGGATGCCGTTGGCGCCCTCATAGATCATGGCGATGCGGGCATCGCGCACGAACTGTTCCATCCCCCATTCGCGGATGTAGCCATGGCCGCCGTACATCTGCTGGGCCATGGTGGCGCACTCATAACCCATGTCGGTGAAATAGGCCTTCACCACCGGGGTCAGCAGGGCCACGAACTCGTCAGCCTCGGCACGGGCCGCCGGGTCGGGGTTGTGATCGGCCTGGTCCAGCTGGATGCCCACCCAATATCCCAGGGCGCGGGCGCCCTCGGTGAAGGCCTTGATGGTCATCAGGTTCTTGCGCACATCCGGATGGACGATCAGCGGGTCGGCCGCCTTCTCCGGTTCCTTGGCGCCGGTCAGGGACCGGCCCTGCAGGCGGTCCTTGGTGTAGGTGACGGCATTCTGGTAGGCGACGGTGGCGATGCCCAGGCCCTGCATGCCCACGCCCAGGCGGGCAGCGTTCATCATGGTGAACATGGCGCGCATGCCCTTGTGGGGCTCACCCACCAGCCAGCCCTTGGCGTCGTCGAAGTTCATGACGCAGGTGGCGTTGGCCATGATGCCCATCTTGTGCTCGATGGAGCCGCACATGACGCCGTTGCGGGGCCCTGGCTGGTTATCGTCCGTCGGCAGGAACTTCGGCACCAGGAACAGGCTGATGCCCTTCACGCCCGCCGGCGCGTCCGGCAGCTTGGCCAGCACCAGGTGGATGATGTTGTTGGTCAGGTCATGCTCACCGGCGGAGATGAAAATCTTGGTGCCGGTGATGCTGTAGCTGCCGTCGTCGTTGGGGACGGCCTTGGTCTTGATCAGGCCCAGGTCGGTGCCGCATTGCGGTTCCGTCAGGCACATGGTGCCCGACCACTCGCCCGTGGTCATCTTGGGCAGGTAGGTGTCCTTGAGATCGTCGCTGCCGTGGGTGTGGATGGCGTTCCACGCCCCCTGGGTCAGGCCCGGATACATGGCGAAGGCCATGTTGGCGGAGATCAGCAGTTCCTCAAGCACGAAGGTGATGGCGTGCGGCAGGCCCTGGCCGCCGTACTTGGGATCCATGGACAGCCCCTGCCAGCCGCCGTCGACATAGGCCTGGTAGGCTTCCTTGAAGCCCTTGGGCGTGCGCACCACGCCGTTCTCGTAGTGGCAGCCCTCTTCATGGCCGGGGCGGTTCAGGGGCTGCAGCTCGTTCTCGCAGAGCTTGGCCGCCTCTTCCAAAATGCTGGTGACGAGGTCGCGGGTGGCATCCTCGAACCCCGGCAACTTGGTCAGGTCCTCGACCTGCAGCAGGTCGTTCAGGACGAAATCGATGTCTTCGAGCGGCGCCTTGTAGGTCGGCATCGGGGGAATTCCTTTTCGGGGAACCCGGGGCGGCTGGCCGCCCCGGTCCCAAGACAGAACGTCAGTTGCGCAGCGGCTTGCCGGTGGACAGCATGTGATCGATGCGGTTGATGGTGCCGGGTGTGCGCACCAGGCGCATGAAGGCCTCGCGCTCCAGATCCAGCAGGTCATCCTCGGTCAGCACCGCGGTGATGTCGGTGTCGCCACCGCTCAGCACCCAGGCCAGTTCACCCGACACCACCACGTCATGGTCGGTCGCCCTGCCCTGGCCGTGGAAACCCTCCACCGCCATGTCCAGCGCGGCACGGGCGGTGGGGCCCGGCAGGCGGATTTCCAAGGGTTCCGGTGCGGTGTAGTCCTTGGCCAGTTCCAGGGCCTTGGCCTTGGCGTCGGCCAGCAACCGGTCGCGGTTCATGGTGATGCCGTCGGTCGGGCGCAGGATCAGCAGTTCCTTGGCCTCGAACGCCGACTTGGCGACCTTGGCCGTGCTGATCGTCTCGAAGACCTTGGCAATGGGCGGCATGGGGCCGCCCGGGCGCTTCTTGTTGTAGGTGTGGCGGTACAGCATCTCCTTGCAGCCGCCCCAGCCGGGCACCAGGCCGACACCGACCTCGACCAGGCCGATGTAGCTTTCGGCGTGCGCCTGCACCGCGTCGCAGTGCAGCAGGATCTCGCAGCCACCGCCCAGTGCCATGCCCGACGGCGCGCCCACCACCGGGAAGGGCGCGTACTTCAAGGCCTTGTAGGTCTGCTGGCCTTCCGACGTCGCCTGCTCGATCTGCGGCCACAGGGCGATGTTCAGCGCGAACAGGGCCAGGCCCAGGTTGGCGCCGACGGAGAAGTTGTCGCCCTCGTTATGCACCACCAGGGCTTTATAGGCACCGGACTTGCCATCGCCGATGATGTCGATGGCCTTGCGATAGAGCGCCATCACTTGGTCGTCCAGCGCGTTCATTTTGCCGGTGAATTCCAGGCACAGCACGCCGTCGCCGATGTCCCACAGCGACGCCGACGCCGTCTTGGCCACGGGCTTGGATGCGCGCTTCACGTCCGACAGCAGCAACACGCCCTCGGGGCGTTCCACCGCCGCATACTCGCCGCCGGTGGTCAGGTAGTGCAGGCGCCCATCCTCAACCTTATAGAACGGCCGGCCGGCGGCCAGCTTCACCAGGGCCGGCACGGGCAGGCCGTCAGCCTCCAGCTTCTCGGCGAACCAGGCCGTGCCCAGGGCGTCGATCATCTCGAACGGGCCCTGCTTCCAGTTGTAGCCCAGGCGCATGGCGGCATCGACGTCCAGGATGGTGTCCGCGATCTCCGGCACCAGGCTGGCGGCGTAGGCCAAGGCCTGGCTCAGCACCTTCCAGGCATAGCGGCCGCCCTTGTCGGGGTGGGTCACCAGGGCCTTCAGGCCGCGTTCCTTGGCCGACGCCAGGTCAGCCTTCACCGTCGGACGGTAGGCACCGGTCTTCAGGTCGATGGTCTCGCGGTTGCGCTTGCCGTCCGGCGTCTTGGTCTGGCGGTAGAAGCCGCCCTTGCCCTTACGGCCGGTGTAGCCCTCCGCGATCATCTTGGTCTGCAGCGCGTTGTCGCGGTAGACGCGGCGGTAATCGTCCTGCGCCGGCAGGGTGGACAAGAGACTCTTGGCGATGTGGGGCCCCAAATCGATGCCCACCAGGTCCAGCAGGCCGAAGGTGCCCGTCTTGGGCAGGCCCATGGGCTTGCCGGTGATAAGGTCGGTCTCCTCCACCGTCAGGCCCAGATCGTCGGTGGCGTTCACCGCCACCTGGAACCAGTAGGTGCCGATGCGGTTGGCGATGAAGCCGGGGGTGTCCTTGCAGGTCACCACCCCTTTGCCCAGGCGCACGTCGCACACCTGGCGGATGGTCTCCACCGCGTCGGCCCGCGTCTTGCGTCCCGCCACGATCTCCAGCAGCCGCATGTAGCGCGGCGGGTTGAAGAAGTGGGTGATCATGAAGTCGCCGGCGAATTTGTCGCTGGCACCCTCCAGCAGGATTTCCAGCGGGATGGTGGAAGTGTTGGAGCTGACGACCGAGCCCGGCTTGCGCACCGCGTCCAGCTTGGCATACAGCGCGTGCTTGATGTCCTTGTTCTCGATCACCGCCTCGATGATCCAGTCGACATCCTTCAGCTTTTCCAGATCGTCTTCGGTGTTGCCGGGCGTGACCAGCCGGGCCGCGTCCTTGTGCATGAAGGCGGCCGGTTCGGTCTTCAGCAGCTTTTCAACGGCACCCTTGGCGACGGCGCTGCGGTCGCCGCCGCTGTCCTTGATGGCCTGGGGCACGATGTCCAGCAGGAAGACGGGAATGCCGGCATTGGCGATGTGGGCGGCGATGCCGCTGCCCATCACCCCGGCGCCGATGACGGCGGCGCTTTTGATCTCCATGGGATCTCTCCTCAACCGGGCCGGTCAGACCGCTTCCAGGACGGTGGCGATGCCCTGGCCGCCGCCGATGCACTGCGTCGCCAGCGCGAACTGCTTGCCTTCGCGCTTCAGCAGGCTGGCGGCCTTGCCGGTGATGCGGGCGCCGGTGGCGCCCAGCGGGTGGCCCAGCGCGATGGCGCCGCCGTCCAGGTTCACCCGGGCGGGATCGAAGCCCAGTTCGTGGGCGACGGTCATGGACTGCACGGCGAAGGCCTCGTTGCTTTCCACGATGTCGATGTCCTTCACCGACAATCCGGCACGCTCCAGCGCCTTGCGCGAGGCCGGCACCGGGCCGTAGCCCATGATGGTGGCATCGCAGCCGGACACCGCGACGGAGCGGATGCGGGCCAGGATGGGCAGGCCGTGGGCCTTGGCGTATTCCTCGCTGGTCACCAGCGTGGCCGAGGCGCCGTCGGTCAAGGGGCTGGAGGTGCCGGCGGTGACGGTGCCGGCCTGGTCGAAGGCCAGCTTCAGGCCGGCCAGGCCCTCGGCGGTGGTCTCGGGACGGATGCAGCCGTCCTTGTCCACCAGCTTACCCTTGACCTCGATGGCCACGATCTCATCGGCCAGGCGACCGGCGGCCTGGGCGGCAGCCGCCTTCTTGTGCGAGGCGACGGCGTAGGCCTCCTGGTCGGCGCGGCTGAAGCCGAACTTCTTGGCCAGGTTTTCCGCCGTGATGCCCATGGCCATGTAGGCGCCAGGGTTGGCGGCGTTCAGGGCTGCGTTGGGCATGGGGTTGAAGCCGCCCATGGGAATGCGGGTCATGCTTTCAACACCGGCGGCGATGAAGGCCTTGCCGGCGCCGAGCGCGATGGCGCCCGCCGCCATGTGGATGGCCTGCATGGACGAACCGCAGAAGCGGTTGACCGTGGCGCCCGCCACCGACTGCGGCAGGCCGGCGATCATGCCGATCAGCTTGGCGACGTTGAAGCCCTGCTCCCCTTCCGGGAAGGCGCAGCCGACGATCAGATCCTCAAGGTCGGCCGTGTTCACGCCCGTGCGCTCGACCAGCGCCTTGACCACCGTCGCCGCCAGGTCGTCGGGGCGAACCCTCACCAGGTCCCCCTTGTTGGCCAGCGTGAACGGGGACCGGGCGTAACCGGCGATAACGACTTTGGTCATTGGTGTGCTCCTCGCCTCGAACGGGTCGGCGCCTCGTTGAGCGGGCGCCGGATGATTGTTGTGCGAAAGGGAATTCCGGCCGGGCTCTGTTCCCGCACGCCGGCAAGACCGGTCAGGGCCGGCTCAGGCGTCGCCGTCGGGCATCCCCTGGCCCAGCGCGCCCTTCTTGGCCAGGTGGTCCATCACCAGGCCCTCGATATCCTTGAGATCGACCAGCGTCTGCTGCACGTCGCGCAGCTGCTGTTCCAGCGCGTGGATGCGCTCCCGCGCGCCCTTCAGCAGGAAGCGCATCTGGCCCACCTGGGCATCGCCCAGGTCATACAGGTCCAGGAAACCCTTGATACCGGCGATGGTGAAGCCCAGGCGCTTGCCGCGCATGATCAGCTTCAGCCGGGCCCAGTCGCGGTGGGTATAGACCCGCTGCTGCCCTTCGCGGCGCGGGGTCAGCAGGCCTTCGTCTTCATAGTAGCGGATGGTGCGGGGCGTCAGTTCAAACGCCTCGGCCAATTGACTGATGGTGTACGTCTCTTCCACCGCCGTCACGGGCGCTCCATCGGGCATCGTCTTCTCCCTAGGCCGGCCAGGCATCCTCGTTCGTCGGGATCCGGCGCCTTACGTTTACGTAAACGTAAGCATGACCCCCGCCGCTGTCAACGGCTTCCTGAACCACCTTTCAACTTTATCCGTTGGGGGTAGGGAAAACGCTCCCTCAGCACCCCTGCCCGAAGGACGCCAAGCGGCATGAGCCGCGGCTCATGCCGTAGGCCGCGACGGCGGCCGCCGGACCTTTTCGGGGAGCGTCAGCGGACTGAAAAGGGAGGATAGCCCAGCCGCCGGATGGCGGCGCCCGGCGCCTGAGGGTCAGATGAAAAAGTGAATCTGCGTGTGGTCGTAGCCGGTGCCCAGCAGCATGGGCTGGCCCTGGGCGACATGGAAATCCTGGCCGAAGAAATAAGCGGCCTGCTTCCAGTGGTTGGTGCGCGCGGTGGAGCGGGAGCTGTAGACCACCTCCTCATCCATGTGCAGGTCGAACCAGAAGGCCACGCCCTGCACCGTGCCGGCCTTGGTGGCCTGGACCGTCAGGCTTTTGAGGTCGCTGTCCGGCATGCTGACGCGGAAGTCGAAGAACCAGGCCGGAAAGGGTTCCGACAGGGTCTGGTGCACGTCGTGCGCCAGATCGATCTGCTGGTAGCCAGGTGACCGGAACTGGTCGAATCGGCTCATGTCGAAGCCGCTGACGGTGCGGATGGGGCTGACGCGGCGCAGATCGTCCGCCTGGATCAGCTGGGCCCAGACGGTGGCGGCGGCCGGGATGATGCGGGCGCCGGGGCGGGCCAGGTTGCGCCGGGCATGGTCCAGGATGGCCAGCATGTCGGGGGCCAGCATGCCGACATTGACGACGTTGGACACCAGCACGTCGGCCGGGCGCTCCAGGTCCACGCCCAGCTTCAGGTCCTGCGGCCTCTTCGCCACGACGCTGACGCGGTCGGCGTAGCCGTTCAGAGCCACCGTCTCCCGCGCCACGCCGGCCAGGGCCGGCAGCGGTTCGGCCGCTATCACCCGTTCCGCGCCGGCGCGGGCCGCCATCATGCTGACCAGCGCCGAACCGGCGCCCAGCTCCAGCACCAGGTCGCCGGGGCGGATGGCGCGCGACAGGGCCGTCTCATAGGCGTCGTTGCGCTCATGATCGTTCAGGCGCGGGATGTGCCAATCGGGGATCTGGGTGCTGCGCAGCAGTTGCAGCGCGTACTGCACCGCCTGGTTTTCCGGGGAGCGGGCCTGCACACCGGTCAGCAGGGCCACCGCGTCCTCGGTCCGGTCCTGGCCCTGGAACACCTGGGCCAGGCAGATCGCCGCCTCATACCGGCTGTTGTCGGCCGCCAGCACCTGGGCGAACAGGCCGCCGGCCTCATCCAGCCGGCCGCTGTGCAGCAGCAGGGTGCCCAGATTGTACAGGGCGTCCAGATTGTCGGGCATCAGGCCCAGGGAATGGCGGAAGCAGAACTCCGCCTCTTCCAGATTGCCCAGTTCGCGCAGGGTGTTGCCCAGATTGTTGTGCCCCTCGGCATAGTGGGGGTTCAGTTCCACCGCCTCGCGGAAGCGGGCCTCGGCCTCCGCCAGGCGGCCCAGGGCGCGCAGGGCGTTGCCCAGGTTGTTCTGGCTGACGGCATCGTCGGGGTTCAGTGTCACCGCCATGCGGAAACACAGCTCGGCCGCGGCGAAACGGCTGCAGCCGTACAGCAGCACGCCCAGGCTGTTGCGGTACTGGAAATTCTCCCCGTCCAGGGCGATGGCCTGGGTGAACAGCTCGCTGGCCTCCACCGGGCGGTTGGCCTTCAGCGCGATCACCCCCAGCAGGTGGGTGGCCTCGGCATGCACGGGATCGGTCGCCAACGCGGTGCGGCAGCTCATCTCGGCTTCCGCCAGGAAACCGGCGATCAGGTGCTGGCGGGACAAGTCCACACATTCCTGGACGAAGGACATCCGCGTCTCCTCAGAGGCAAGGTCAAATCTTTGCCCGGGAGGGAGAGCAAGGGGTGTGCCAGCGGGGCCGCTTTCCGAAAGCCTTGGATTCCCATACAGAACTGCAACGACCCCGGCAGGAATGGGACCGTCGCATCGATGCGACGGCCACCGCCGGGCAAAGCTTGCCCGGCAGAAGCCGCCCCTCAGAGATGGGGCGTAACCTCGTCCGCCGTCGGCATGGCATCGCCCGCGCCAATGCGCGTGACGGCGATGGAGGCGGCGACGTTGGCATGGCGCATGGCCTGCGGCAGGGCGTCGCCCTGGGCCAGGCGGGCGGCCAGCGCGCCCACGAAGCAGTCGCCGGCGCCGGTGGTGTCCACCGCCTTCACCGCGCGACCGGGCACGATGACCTGGTCGTCGGCGGTGACGGCCAGGGCGCCGCGCACGCCCAGCGTCGCCACCACCGTCTGGCCCGGCCGGCGCATCAGGCGGCGGGATGCCGCGGCCACGGCATCCTCCGTCGCATCGCCGGGAACGTCCACGCCGGCGAAGTGGCCCAGTTCCGTCTCATTCACCACCAGGATATCGACATCGGCCCACAAGGACTCCGGCGCGTCGTCCAGGGCGGGGGCGGCGTTCAGCACGGTCGTGGCCCCGGCGGCGCGGCCCCGGCGGAAGAAGTCGGCGATGGTCTCGCGCGGGATCTCGAACTGGCTGACCAGCACGTCGCCGGCGGCGATGGCCACGGCGTCCAGGTCGGCGGCCGAGACCTCGCCATTGGCGGCGGGAATGACGACGATGCTATTTTCCGCACTGGCATCCACCATGACAATGGCGGTGCCGGTGGCGGTATCGGTGCGGGCGATGCCGCCCGTGCCCACGCCGTTGGCCTGGAAGAAGGCCAGCGCCTGGTCACCGAAGGCATCGCGGCCCACCCGGCCGACAAACTCCACACCCACACCCTGGCGGGCGGCGGCTATGGCCTGGTTCAGCCCCTTGCCGCCCCGGCCGAAGGCCACCGTCTCACCATTCACCGTCTCCCCCGGGCGTGGCGCCCGGCGCATGGTGGTGAGGACATCGGTGTTGATGCTGCCGGCGACGACGACTTTGGGCATGGCGGGGAAAAAGCCTTCGATGGGGGGAAAAGAGAACGGCGGCGATGCCATCGCACCGCCGCCGTGATTCTAAACGCTCAACGGAAAGACGTCAGGAGGCTTTGGCGGCCTTCTGCGCCTCCATCTCATCCAGCAGGGCCTTGCGCGACAGTTTGCCGATCATGGTCTTCGGCAATTCGTCCCGGAATTCCACCTGCTTGGGCAGTTCGATGGCCGACAGCTTGTCGCGCAGGAAGTCGCACAATTCCGCCTGCGTCATGGCATGGCCCTCGGCCAGCTTGATGTAGGCCTTCACCGTCTGGCCACGATAGGGATCGGGCACGCCCAGCACGATGCACTCGTTGACGGCGGGGTGCAGGTAGATCGCCTCTTCCACGTTGCGCGGATAGACGTTGTAGCCGCCGGCCAGGATCATGTCCTTGATGCGGTCCACGATGTAGATGTAGCCGTCCTCATCCATGTAGCCGACGTCGCCGGTGTGCAGGCGGCCGTCGCGCAAGGTGAGTGCCGTTTCATCCGGCCGCTTCCAATAGCCCTTCATCACCTGCGGGCCCCGGATGCAGACCTCCCCCCGCTCCCCCTGGGGCATCACCGTCCGGCCGTCCTCCACACTGACGATCTCGATGATGGTGCCGGGCACGGGCAGGCCGATGGATCCCACCTTGACCTTGCCACCAACCGGGCCGTCGATGGGATTGACGGTGGCCACCGGCGCCGATTCGGACAGGCCGTAGCCCTCCACCAGCTTGCAGCCGGTATGGTCCTGGAAGGTCTGGCAGACATCCAGCGGCAGCGGCGCCCCACCGGAGATGCTGAACGCCAGCGAGGACAGGTCGTACTTGGCCCGGTCCTTGTAGTTGTTGATGGCGGTGTAGATGGTGGGCACCGCCGGGAACTGGGTGGGCTTCTTCTTGTCGATGGTCTGCAGCACCTGCTCGATCTCGAACCGGGGCAGCAGGATCATCTCCGCCCCCAGGTAGATCGACAGGTTCATGACCCCGGTCATGGCGAAGACGTGGAACAGGGGCAGCACGCCCAGCATGCGTTCCTGGCCCGGCCGCCCCTGGTAGAACCACAACGCCGACTGCACCGTGTTGGCGGTCAGGTTGGCGTGGGTCAGCATGGCGCCCTTGGGGATGCCGGTGGTGCCGCCGGTGTATTGCAGCACCGCCACGTCCTCGACCGGGTCGATGTCCACCGGCCGATAGCGGCCGTCATTCGCCACCAGGTCGCGGAAGGGCATGTTCAGGGCATCGGCCGGCGGGTGGGCGATGTCCTTGCGCTTCACCAGCGGGTACAGGACGTTCTTCGGGAAGGGCAGGACATCGGCCATGCGGCCGGTGACGATCTTCTTCAGGCACGTCTGCGCCGGCATCAGCGCCAGCTTGTCGTACAGCTGGGGCACGTCGATGGTGACCATGATCTCCACCTCGGAGTCATTGATCTGCTTCACCAACTCGCGCTCGGCATACAGCGGGTTGAAGTTCACCACCGTGGCACCGGTCTTCAGGATGCCGAAGTAGCAGAAGATGAAGTACGGGCAGTTGGGCAGGAACAGGCCGACACGCACGCCCCGGCCGACGCCAAGCGCCTGCAACCCCTTGGCCACCCGGTCCACCATGTCGGCGCCCTGGCGGTAGGTGTAGCGTTTGCCCAGGAAGTCGATGAAGGGACGGTCGGCGAACCGCGCCGCGGAACTGTCGAACAGATCCGTCAGCGGTTTCACCGGGATGGGGGCGTTCCAATCCACGCCCGATGGGTAGCTGTGTTCCCAAATATGCGCCGCACCCACGGCCATGTCGGCCATCATACGTTTTCTCCCCAGGGGCGGGGCCCGTTCAGGCATAGGGCCGCCGCCGCTCCAATGTTTTGAAGCACGAGGGTGCCGACGCTGACGACGAGGGACGCATACCCGGCGGGCGGAACGGCAACCATTCTGCCGGGACTCCAGGCCCCGGTCTAAGCCGGTAACCTGCCTGCATCGCGGGCGCTACTCAAGCGTTTCGTGCGGGGATCGCCGCCGATCATCGACACCCGGCACAACGTGTCGTTGCTGCCGGCATCACCCCCGGGATTTCGGCGGCGCCGTGAATACCGGGGTGTTGCCGGCCTGCCAGCCTGTGGATGAAAGGAACGAAGCCCCTGCCGCAGCGCAACATTTCCACACACATTACAGTAGCGGTCCCCCACCGTTTATGTTTACCATTAAGACGGGTTAAGCCGCCGCATCGTACAAAAACAGGGATGGTTCCGGGCCGGTCCGGGCATACCCGTCGCGACGGCCATGGGGGGTGAGATCATCGGGCCGGTGCCCCTTGAGCGGGGCCGGCACATATCGGGAAGGTACTGCCTCGTGCCACGCTTCGGATCGTATGACGCCTTCAGCCAGGACGAGGGTCTCCCGGCCAAGGCCCAGGTTAAATGGTTCAACACGTCAAAGGGCTTCGGCTTCGTTGCCCTGGAAGACGGAACGCCTGACGCATTCCTGCACATCTCGGTGATCAGCCGGGCCGGTCTGGCCGACATTTCGGAGGGGACCGAGTTGTTGTGCACCATCGGCGCCGGGCCGAAGGGCCCGCAGGTGTTGCGCATCGTGGAAGTGACGGGCATGGCGGAGGCGCCGGAACGGCCCGGCGGCGGCGCACAGCGCCCCCGCGACCGGGTGCCCACCGGGGCCGAAATCGAGATCGACGGCACCGTCAAATGGTTCAAGGCCGACAAGGGCTTCGGCTTTGTCCTGGCCGATGACGGCGGCAAGGACGTGTTCGTGCACAAAAGCGTCCTGCGCCGTTGCGGCATGGACCACCTGGACGAAGGCCAGCGCGTGCAGATGCGCATCGCCGACGCCCCCAAGGGCCGCGAGGCGGTGTGGGTGGCGCTGGCTTAACTTAATCCTGTCCCCTCAGGCGGCGGGCGCGGCCATCCGGCCGCTTGCCTCATCCTCGCTTTCCAGTCCGCTGACGCTCCCCGGAAAGCTCCGGCGGACGCCGTCGCGTCCTACGGCGGCAAGGGCCGCCGCTTTTGAACGCCCCGCCCCAAAATGATCACAGCCCCGGAAGCACAGCACCTTCCGGGGCTGTTTTCATGTGCGCCACACCGCCGCCGCCCCCCTCTCCCCATCGCCCACGCCAGGATCACCGGAGCGTAGCGACAAGGCCGCGACCGCGGCCGCCGGACCTTTCCGGGGAATGGAGTGGACCGGAAAGGGAGGACAGCCAAGCCCCCGCAAGGGGGCGCCCGGCATTTGAGGGAACAGGCCTAAGGCACGATCACCAGACTGCCGGCGACGCCGGTGGCCTGGTGATTGGGCGAAGTCCATTCCTCCACCTGGGCGGGGGCCTGGGCGTAGGTGCCGGGCAGGACGGCGCGCACCAGGTAGACCAGGCGGAAATCGCGGCGGTCGGCCGTCAGGTCCACGGCGGCGACGTAGCGGTCCTCGCGCGCCTCGACATGGGTAGCGTCGCTGATGTCGCCCACGGCACCGGACAGTTCCGGTGGCAGGCCGCCGCGCGCGATGCGCACCGTCTCGATCGCCAACCCCGCCGCCACCGGGTCGCTGACCAGGATTTGCGTCGGCGCCGTGCCGTCGGCCTTGCCCGACAGCACCACGGCCAGCAGGTCGTTCTGGTGGACATGGGCGGGATCGACCGGCTTGCCCTTCAGGTCCAGCAGGCGGCGTTCGATGGCGTACCCTTGCGTGGCCGGTGCCGTGGCGTCGGTGACCAGCGGAATGCCGGACACGGCCACCGTGCGCTGCACCGGCTGCTGCCCGCCATTGGCGACGGACAGCGGGCGGCCGCCGATCTCCAGCCGGCGTACCAGCGGCCGGGTTTCGGCCGGCGCCTGGCCGGCCAGGCCCAGGGTCATGGACCCCGCGCGTTGCGCCAGGCCGTGGGCCGCCACCAGCAGCCAGGCGCGTTCCTGGCTGCCGATCAACGCCGGTTCGCGCAGCAGGCCCTGCACCTCCTTGGCTTGCGCCGCCAGGCGGTCCACCGGGACGTTGCCTTCGGCCAGCAGGGCCAGGCTGGCCGCCCGGTCACGCAGGTCGGAGCCAAAGTCGCGCATGCCCGGCAGGGTGATGCGCAGGCCGTCGACCCGGGCGTAGGCTTCCTGCGCCTGGGGCAGGCCGGCAGCCGCCAATGCCGCGGCGGCATGGGCACGGGCCAGGCGGGTGGGCAGCCTGTCCCAGAAGGTTTCATAGAAATAACGCACGGCCGCGGTGTCCACCGCCTTGGCCTTGGCAACCACGGCCAAGGCGTAGGCGCGGGCCGGCAGGTCGGCCGGTTCCACCCAGCTGTTGCCGACGCTGCGCACCAGCCAGTCCAGGCCCTTGCGGTAGGGGGCGTCCGGCACGGCGTGGCCGGCGTCACGCGCCCGGGTCAGGAAGTCCATGACATAGGCGGACAGCCAGGGTTCGGCCGGGCCGTCGGCCGACCACAGGGCGAAGCCGCCGTCGGCCCGTTCCAGGGTCAGCACCTTGTCGATGGCGCGGTCCACCCGCTCACGCAGCGCCGCGTCGGTGGACAGGCCCAGGGCCTTGGCGGCATCGCCCAGATACAGCAGCGGCAGGCTGCGGCTGGCGATCTGTTCCGACGAGCCATAGGCGTTACGGTCCAGGGTCATCAGCAGGCCGGGCACGTCCAGTTCCGGCAGGGGGCTGAGCGCCAGGCCCGCAACCGCCGTTTCCGGGCGCAAGCCCTGCGCCGATTCGCTGGGCACCTGCACCGTCGTGCCGGGGCGGATGTCCACCGTCTCATGCCGGGTCACGACCGGCAGGTTGCCCCGCACCGGCACGGTGAAATCACGCGTCAGATTAAGGCCCTCCGGCCCCTTCACCGTCATCACCAGGCGGCCGTTGCCCACGGCCAGGCCCTTGATGTCGCGGTTCAGGGTGACCTTGCCGCCCTTGGCCACGCTGCGGAACACGGCGACGACGTCGCGCGGTTCCGGACGCGCCACGTCCTTGCCCTTGCGCTTCTTGGCGCCGACGCCGCGGTTGGCGGTATCGACCGGGAAGGACAGCGGGCCTTCGGCCTGCAAGGTCACGGTATAGGTGCCCTTCACGCCGCTGACGTTGTTCAGCGTCAGGGTCAGGCGGGCGGTGTCCTCCGGCGCCAGGAAGCGGGGCAGCACCATGTCGGCCTGCACCGGATCACGCACCGACAGAACGCGGTCGGCATGGCCCAGCGCGCCGGCCGACCAGACGGTGGCCATCAGGCGCAGCCGGCCCTGGAAGTCCGGCAGGGCCAACGGTACCTGCACCTTGCCGTCATTGCCCACCGCCAGCACGCCGGTATAGAGCGCCACCACCGGCGCGCCGCGCGGCGGCACGGAGTCCGAGGATGGGGCCGCCGCGGGCGGCGGGGCGGACGGCGCACCGTGCGGCGCCGTCAGGCGACCGTAGACGTCGTGGATGTCCACGCCCAACTGGCGCTGGCCGTAAAACCAGCCTTCGGGATCGGGGGTCTTGTAGCCGGTGAGGTCCAGCACGCCCTGGTCCACCGCCGACAGCACCAGGTGAACGCCCTGCCCGGGTGCCGCACCCGGCACCACGATGGGAATGTGCACGGTGGTGCGCGGCCGGCTTTCGGCCGGGCCGTCGATCTTGGGCGTCAGGGTGCGGCCGGCCATGGCCACCGGCAGCCAGTCCACACCCACCGCGCGGCGCGGCAGGGACCGCCGCCCGGCCTCGACCGGGGCGAAGGCGTTGGCGATGATGTAGGCGCCGCCGCCGATGTCGGCATCGACCGGCACCTCCACCAAGGCGCCCTCGGCCCCGATCTCCCGGGTCAGGGTCTGGCGCACGGCACGGTCGGCCAGGGTGATCAGCACAGTGCTGCGGTAGGGCGGGCGCACGAAGACCGACGCCTTGGAACCGGGGACCAGCGGCCCACCGCCCACGGCACCCTTCACCGTCACCTCCACCGCATCCGGCGTCTCACCCAGGCGGGCGCTGACCCAGGAACCGGCGGCGAAACGCACACTACCGGCGACGCCGGTGGCGGGGTCGTAGACCTCAAGCCGATAACGGCCGGAGGTCACCGGCGCCTCGATCCCGGCGGGACCCTTGGCGGTGGCGGCCACGGTGCCGCCCGTCAGCTTCTGGTCGCGCACCTGGGGCTTGTAGTCCCAGCTGCCGTTGGCCTCGAACCAGACATAGTCCAGCCGTTCCTCATAGAGGTCGTAGGACAGCTGCCCCTTGTCCAGGGGCTTGCCGTCGGGGGAGACGGCGATGACGTCGAAGCCGGCGGTCGCCCCCTCGGGCACGGCGTCGTCGGCGAAACGCGGGCGGATGCCGATGGTGTAGGGGTGGCGTTCCACCGGCACCACCAGATCGTGGGCGGTGGTGCCGCCGCCGACATCGAACAGGGCGGCATGGAACACCGCCTCCAGCGGGCGGGAACCGTCCAGCTTGCCTTTCAGCGACACCGGCACGCTGGCGACACCATTGGCGTCGGTGGCGAATCCGGGCAGCGTCTCCTGCCGGGGGGCGCCATCCTCCTGCGCCAAGCCGAAGCGGTACCCCTGGTACTGCAGGCCCTGAAGCTGCGGGAAGGGATCGGCCGCCGGGCGCAGGGTGACCGATAGGGTGCCGGCCAGGTTGGCCGCCGGCACGCCGGCCGGCGTGCGGCCGTTGACGGACAGGGTCAGCGCCCCTTCCGGCCCGATGCGGGCCTGGTCGGCGGAGAGATCCAGATTGACGCGCGGCGGCACGAAGTCCGCCACCTGCAGGCGCAGGGTGCCCACGGCCGGGCCATCGGCATCGGCGTGCACCGTCATGGTCCAGGTGCCGGCGGCGGCGTTGCTGGGCACGTCCACGATGGCGGCGTAACCGCCGTTGCCCCGATCAGCCAGGGCCAGGCGCTCAATCTCCAGCCCATCGGGGCGCTGGACCTTCAGGGTCAGCGGCCGGCCGGCCACGGCCTGGGCGGCGGCGTCGCGCAACAGGGTGGTGACGTGCACCGCCTCACCCGGGCGATAGATGCCGCGATCGGCGAAGACATAGGCGTCCAGGGCCCCCGGCGAGGGCCGGCCGGCAGCACCACGCGCCGCCAGGTCCAGGCCCGGCGCCGTCAGGTCCAGGAAGCTGAAGTCGCCGTCCTTGGTGCTGGCGAACAGGGCCTGGCCCTTGGCGGCACCCGAGGCGGCATCAAAGCGCGCGGCACCATCGGGCCCGGTCACCACCTTGCCCAGTTCCTTGTTGTCGCGGGCGACCACCCGCACCTCAACCCCCGCCAGCGGCGTGGCGGTGCGCAGGGAATGGACGTAGACCAGCAGGCCGTTGGTGCCCGACAGGGTGGTCAGGCCCAGGTCGGAGACGATGAACCACTGGGTGGCGCGACCTTCCCAGCTGGCGGCCTTGGCGGTGGCGTCCTCCGCCACCGCGACGTAGACGCCGGGCTTCAGTTGGCCCAGCACCGCGTCGATGGGGAAAGGTGTCACCTGCGCCTGGTTGCGCTTGTCGCCCACGGCCATCTCGCCGCGCCACACCAGTTCACCGTTCTTTTCCACCAGCGAGCCGACGTCGATGTCGTTCAGGGTCTGGTTCAGGCGGCCGTAATAGATTTGCTCGACCAGCGAGCGGTCCTTGATGTGCAGGACCTGCAGGCGCGCGCGCTCCACATTGATGGTGCGCAGCGGCAACCCCTCGCGCCCGATGCGCGGCAGGATGTAGCCGCCGCTGCGGAAGGCCAGCGCCGGCCGGCGATTCAGCACCTCGATATCCCGGGTCTGCGGGGCGGACAGCGTCTCGGTCCCGCCGGCAGCCGGCAGGCCCGCCTTCAGGGTGACGGTGTAGCGGCGGCCATGCTCCAGCTTCTGGATGCACAGGCTGCGGTCGCGCACCACGATGGGGCGGGCCAGAAGGGTGCCGGCATCGGCGGCGGGGGTGCCGCCCGTGGCCTGCCCCGGGGCGGGGGCCGCCTTGGCCAGGATCTCGACCTTGCCGGCGTAGGGGTCCTGCAGCCCGGCCCGGGCCTTGGCCAGCGGCCGGTTGAAGGTGAAGCAGGCCTCGGGGTCGTCCCGCTCCGCCGACACATCGACCCCGGTCAGGCCGAAGGGGCCGGCATCAGGGTTGGCGCCCTGAGTCGGGGGGCCCGCAGGAGGTGTGGCGGATGGCGTACCGGTCGGCTTTCCCGCTTGGGCCGGCGCCGGCTGCGGGGCCGGGGGGCGCTCTTGGGGGGAAGCTGTGACGGCGGCGGGCAGGAAGACAGCCAGAGCGAGGGCCGCGACAAAGCTACGCACCATGGGCGACGGGGCCTCCACCCCGATAATAACGGCAAGAAACAAGGGCAGCCGGGGCCCTGTTCTTCGGGCCTTCGACCAGTCAGGAGGCCAGAGGACGATGTTTTGGACGGTATTGCAACAGGCGCGTTGTCGGTACGGCCCGCCGTTCGTCCTGGGAACGCTAGGCCAAAGGCGATAGCGGGCCCACAGGACGGACGTTTCGGCCAAGCCTCTGGGCGGGCTGCTCTTTTGCCGGCGGCCTATCCCGCGCGGCACCCGCCGCCGCCGGCATCGGCCACCTTGGCACCTTGCGGGGTGGCCCGGCCGGGCTTATCGCTGGGGGACCGCACCCGAGAAGAAGGGGGGAACACCCCATGCCCCTGGGCAGCCTGATCCAGCCGTTCCGCCATCATCCCAGCCTGTATATCGGCCTGGGCTTCGGTGTCGTCGTGGGCGCCGCCGCCACGCACGCGACCCGGCCGGTCAGCGCCACGCTGGTCGGCTGGTGCGCTGGCATCGTGCTGTACATCGCCCTGGTGCTGATCCATTTCGGCCGGGCCGACGTGAACAGCATCCGCGCCCGCGCCCGCGAACTGGAATCGGGCAAGTGGGTGATCCTGCTGGTCACCAGCCTGGCGGCGCTGGCGTCGCTGGTCGCCATCGTGATGGAGGTGGCGGATGCCAAGGGCACGCCCGACGTGGCCGGCAGCGCCATCCTGGGGGCCGCCACCGTGCTGTGTTCCTGGGCCTTCGTGCACATGATCTTCGCCCAGCACTATGCCCACGCGTACTGGCTGGAGGGCAAGGGCATCGATTTCCCCGGCTGCAAGCAGCCCGACTACTGGGAATTCCTCTATTTCGCCTTCACCATCGGCATGACGGCGCAGGTGTCGGACGTGACGACCCAGACGGCCGTCATCCGCCGCGCCGTGCTGGCGCACAGCCTGCTGTCCTTCCTGTTCAACACCGCCATCCTGGCGCTGGGCATCAACCTGGGCGCCGGCCTGATGGGGAATTGAAGTCATGAAAAAGGGCGGCGCCGTCGCCGGTCGCCGCCCCTTTGGTTTTCCGCTGAAGGTTTCCGCCTACTCGGCGCCCTTCACCACGTGATGCAGCGGGATGACGACCGGCTCCTCCTTCGGCGTCACGAAGCGGCCGAACTTGGGCGTCAGCCACTTGTTGATGTCATCCACGATGGTGAAGACGGCGGGCACGAACACCAGCGACAGCAGGGTGGAGGTGATCAGGCCGCCGATGACGGCCGTCGCCATGGGCTGCTGGAACGAGCTGTCGTTGCCGATGCCGAAGGCGATGGGAACCATGCCCGCCACCATGGCGATGGTGGTCATGATGATGGGGCGGGCACGCTTGGCGCCGGCATCCAGCAGGGCCTCCCGCCGCCCCATGCCCCGGTCGCGCATCGAGACGATGGCGTATTCCACCAGCAGGATGGAGTTCTTGGTCACGATGCCCATCAGCATCAGGATGCCGATCAAGGCCGGCAGCGACAGCGACATGTGGCCGATCATCAGGGCGGCGAAGGCGCCGCCGAAGCTGAGCGGCAGGGCGGTCATGATGGTGACCGGCTGGAAGAAGTTGCGGAACAGCAGGATCAGCACCGCCAGGATCAGCAGGAAGGCGGTGGCCAGCGCGATGGCGAAGCCGATCATCATGTTCTGCATCTCCTGCGTCTGCCCGTAGGCGGGCTTGGAGATGCCGGGCGGCATGTGGGTCATGGACGGCAGGGCGTTGATGGCCTTCATGGCCTCACCCACGTCGATGCCGCGCAGGTCGGCCTCGACCGCCAGCTTGCGGGCCCGGTCGAAACGCTCGATCTGGACGGCGCCGGCGCCCATGCCGATCTCGGCCACCGCCCGCAGGGGCAGCAGGTCGCCGGCGGAGGTCCGCACCCGCAGGTTCTCCATCACGTCCATGTCGGCCCGGTACTTGGGGTCGATCTGCACACGGATGGGCACCTGGCGGTCGCCCAGGTTGAACTTGGCCACGCTGGTGTCCAGGTCGCCCAGGGTGGCGATCTTGGCCATCTGGCCGATGGCGGCCACGGAGACGCCCTGCTCCGCCGCCCGGTCGAAGTAGGGGCGGATCTGGATTTCGGGGCGCAGCAGGGCCGCGGTGGAGGTGACGTTGGCCAGGAAGGGCAGCTGCCGCATCTCGTCCAGCACCTGGTTGGAGAAGCGCTCCAGCGCCGGGCCGTCATTGCTGGTCAGCAGGACGCTGATGTCCTTGGCGCCCCAGCCGATGGAGGAGTTGAAGCCGATGTGGGCGCCGGGGACCTTGTTCAATTCCGGCGTCACCTCCGCCTCGAACTGCTGCTTGGACAGCTTGCGTTCGCTCTTGGGCTTCAGGATGGCGGTGACGGCGCCGTTGCGCAGCTGGTTGTTGCGGCCGGCGCGGGTCCAGACGTGCAGCACCTCGGGACGCTTGGCCAGGATCTGGCCCACCATCTGGGTGGTGGCGTCCGTCTCGGCCAGGGTGACGCCGGGGGGCAGGACCACCTGGACGGTGGACAGGCCGTTGTCGCTGGGCGGCACGAAACCGGACGGCAGCTGCGTGGCCATGAACAGCGACACCAGGAAGATGGCCACACCCGCCATGACGGTCAGCCAGCGGTGGTTCATGCTCCAGTTCAGCAGGTGCACATAACGGGCGATCCAGGGACCTTCATGGCTGTCATGGTCCTTCTGGTTCGGCTTCAGCATGTAGGCGGCCATCAGGGGCGTGATCAGGCGCGCCACCAGCAGCGAGAACAGCACGGCCACGGCCACCGTCAGGCCGAAGGACTTGAAGAACTGGCCGACGATGCCGTCCATGAAGGACACGGGCAGGAAGACGACGACGATGGTCATGGTGGTGGCCACCACCGCCAGGCCGATCTCGTCCGACGCCTCAAGCGCGGCCTGGAAGGGGCGCTTGCCCATGCGGATGTGGCGAACGATGTTCTCGATCTCCACGATCGCGTCGTCGACCAGGATGCCCACCACCAGCGACAGCGCCAGCAGGGTGATGCCGTTCAGCGAGAAGCCCAGCGCCTTCATGGCCAGGAAGGTGGGGATGATCGACAGCGGCATGGCCAGCGCCGAGATGAAGGTGGCCCGGCCGTCGCGCAGGAACCACCACACCACCAGCACCGCCAGGATGGAGCCCAGCACCAGGGATTCCACCGAGTCGGCGAAGCTCTGCTTGGTGTACTTGACGTTGTCGAAGATCAGGTTGAAGTGGACGTCGGGGTACTGCTTCGTCAGCTTCTGGATTTCCTCGTCCACGCCCTTGGCGATGGTCACTTCCGAGGAATGCGGCGCGCGGCGGATGCTGAAGCCCACCGTGGACTGCCCGTCATACCGGGAGACGAAGCGCATCTCCGACGTGCCGTCGGTGACGGTGCCAAGGTCGCTGAGGCGCACCTTGGCGGCGGAACCGGCGAAGGTGCCGAAATAGACGGGGATGGTGATCTCGGTATTGGCCAGTTCCTCCACCGTGCGGGCGGAGCCCAGGGTGCGGATGGACTGTTCCTTGGCGCCGACGGCGCCCCGGCCGCCCGGCATGTCCACGTTCAGGGACCGCAGCTGGGAATTGACCTCATCGGCCGTGATGCCCCGCGCCATCAGGCGGTTGGGGTCCAGGTTGATGCGGATTTCGCGGTCCAGCCCGCCGAAACGCTCGGCGGCACCCACGCCCGGCACGTGGGTGATGGCGCGGCTGATGTCGTTGTCGATCAGCCACGAGAGGTCCACCACCGACCGGCTGTCGGAGGAGACGGCGTAGGTCAGCAACTCGTCGCCGGTGGCGTCCTGGCGTTCCACCTGCGGTTCATAGATGTCGGAGGGCAGGTTGGAGCGGATGCGCGACATGGCGTTGCGCACGTCATTGACGGCGCGATCGGTGTCGTAGCCGATCTTGAATTCCAGCACCGTGTTGGACAGGCCGTCGGTGATGGTGGAGGAGACGTGGTCCAGGCCCACGATGCTGGACACCGCGTCCTCGACCAGCTTGGTCACCTGGATTTCCATTTCCGACGGGGCGGCACCCGGCCGGCTGACCGACACGGTCACCACCGGGAAATCGATGTCCGGATCCTGCGTCACGTTCAGCGTGAAGTAGGAGACCAGGCCCGCCACGAGCAGGACGATGAACAGGACGATGGGCGGAATGGGATGGCGGATGGCGACCGCGGAGATATTGCCGCTGCTCATGATGATGCCCCCTTGCCCGCGATCACTGCTGGTCCGGCAGCGGCTTGACGGCCGTGTCGGAAATCTTGTCGACCACCGTGACCAGGTCGCCGTCCTTCAGGTAGCCCGCCCCCGACAGCACCACCTTTTCCCCCGGCTTCACGCCGGACAGGATGGCGATGTTGCCGCCCTGGCGGGCGCCGGTGGCGATGCTGCGGGCGGTGACGATGCCCTTGTCATCCACGACGAAGGCCAACGGCTTCACCTCGCGGTAGACGACGGCGCTTTCCGGCACCACCAGCGAGTTGACGACGCCCACGGCCACGCGGCCGGTGACGAACATGCCGGGCCGCAGGTCGGGGTTGCGCTCCAGGTCGATGCGCAGGTGGCCCAGGCGGGTCTTGCTGTCCACCGTCGGTTCCACCACCCGGACGGTGCCGGTGTAAGCATGGGAGGTGTTGTCGCCGTCCACGGTGACGGCCACCGTCTGGCCGGCCTTCACCGTCATCATGTCGTTCTCCGGCACCTCGGCCACCAGTTCCACGCGGTTGTCGCGGATCATGCGGAACAGTTCGGTGCCGCCGGCGGTCAGCACGGCGCCGATGCGGGCGCTGCGGGCGGTGATGGTGCCGTCGGACGGCGCCCGCACCTCAGCCTGCTTCAGGTGGGCCTGGGACAGCGCGCGGTTGGCTTCGGCCACGCCGATGCGGGCCCGCATGCTGGTGGCCAGCGCCCGGCGGTTGTCCAGGTCCTGGCTGCTCATATAGCCGTTGTGGTTCAGTTCCTGGGCGCGGGAATAGTTGGCATCGGCCTCCATCGCGTTGCCCTTGGCCTCGGCCAGGGCCGCTTCCTTCTGGGCCAGGTCGGCCTTCAGCACGTCGTCGTTGAAGCGGGCCAGCAGCTGGCCCTTCTTCACCTGGTCGCCCACGTCCACCAGCACCTCGGCCAGGGCCAGGCCCGACGTTTCCGTCCCGATGGGCAGATCGTCGAACGCCGCCAGCGAGCCGGTGACCAGCAGGGACCGGGTGACCGGCGCCATGGCGGACGTCGCCACGGTCACGGGCAGGGCCGACACCTTGGCCGGGGCGGCGGCGGGGGCGGCCGTCTTGGCACCCGCGTGGGTCAGGACATAGGCCGCGATGCCGACGCCCAGGACCACCACGCCGCCGGCCAGCAGCCACCAGCGATAGCGCCTCAGGCCCGACTGGCCCCGCCCCGCCGGCGCGAAATGCCCCAGTTCGGTCCCGTTCGCGGGAATTTCAGCGGAATGGAGGGTCATCGTCTCTAGCCTTCTGTCCGACCGGCGTTCGTAGCGCCGAAAATGGCGCCGCACGGAACCGAGGGGAGCATATGAGGGCTCGAGAGGGCGCAACCTAGGGCTTCTGGAAAACCCAAAAGAGGTAAGCGCCAGCGAACCCACGGCCCCCGCGACCGTGGTGGCGGACAACGCCTGATTTTCAGCGGAAGTCCGGGCAAAATGCCCAGCCTCCGCAAGTCCGCCGATCTCGAGGCTGAACCTACAGAGGGTTGTGTTACGGGAAAAGCCGCTCTTTGTATCGTTTTGTAACGAAGAGGTATGCGGCGGGGGCCCGTACCCCCACCGGCTAAGCGCCAGCCCCTCGCGCCCCTTTATTTTGTATGCGACCCTGGGTCGGACCGGCAATCGCTTGACATGGGGGACCAATCGGCCATCTACAGCGGTTGTGTATCGGGACCGTCCGACGCCGGGATGCCGACCCCGCCCCATACCTTCGGAGGGGCTGGAACAGGCGTACGGAACGCAGACCTTACCGGGGATGTCCGGTCGGGACATTTGATGAGGTTTTTCCGGGATTTCCCGGGCGCCAGGGTGGGATGTTGATGCTCAGCGGTTCGTTGATCGCCGAACGGATGGATACGGAAGGCCGCGGCCCACACCCGGGGCCGGCCGGCGCCGAAACGCTGGCCGCGCTGTTCCTGGCGCGCGTCGCCGCCACGCCGTCCCTGCCCGCGGTGGAAACCGGCGACGGTTTCATGCTGACCTGGGGCGACATGGGTGATCGCGCCCGCCGCGTCGCCGCCACCCTGGCCGCGCGGGGCGTGGGCCCCGGCGCCCGCGTGATGCTGCGCGGCCGGGGCAACGCCGAGTTATACGCCTGCCTGTTCGGCATCCTGTTGCGCCGCGCCGCCTATATCCCCATCGACGCCAGCTGGCCCGCCGCCCGCGTCGCCAGCATCGCCGAACAGGCCGAATCCCACCTGATGATCGACGTGGTGGGCGACCTGGAGGTGCCGGGCGTCACCGCCATGGCGCCGGAGGATCTGATCGGCACCGCCCTGCTGGACGACACCGTGGTGTCGGCCCACGGCCTGGCGGACGCCGTGCTGGCGCCGCTGCCCGGCGACACCTGCTATCTCATCTTCACCTCGGGCACCACCGGCCTGCCCAAGGGCGTGGTGCTGTCGCACGGCGCGGTCATGACCTATGTCCGCGGCGCGTCGGAAGTCTACCAGCTGGTGGAGACAGACCGGGTCTGGCAGGGTTTTTCCCTGGCATTCGACGCCTCGGTGGAGGAGGTGTGGCTGGCCGTGGCCGCCGGTGCCTGCCTGCTGCCGGCCTCCGGCCTGGTGATGCGCGACCCACAGCTGCTGTCGGCCGAACTGCGCTGCCGCCGCGCCACCTTCTTTTCCACCGTGCCCACCCTGCTGGGCCTGATCGACGACGAACTGCCCGACGTCCGCCTGCTGGTGGTGGGGGGGGAGACCTGCCCCGCCAGCCTGGTGGCCAAGTGGGCCCCCGGCCGGCGCATGCTGAACACCTATGGCCCCACCGAGGCCTCGGTGGTGGCGACGGCGGACGAGGCGCGCTCGGGCCAGCCGGTGACCATCGGCCGGGCCCTGCCCGGATATCGCGTGCTGGTGCTGGCGCCCGACGGGCAGCCGGTGCCGGTGGGCGAGACCGGGGAGATCCACATCGGCGGCCCGGCCCTGGCCGACGGCTACCTGAACCGGCCGGAGGAAACCGCCAAGCGTTTCAAGCTGGATGCCGCCGGCAACCGGCTGTACGCCACCGGCGACGTGGGCCGGCCGCTGATCGACGGCCGCGTCGATTTCCTGGGCCGGGTCGACAACCAGGTGAAGCTGCGCGGCTTCCGCATCGAGCTGGGTGAGATCGAGGCCATCGTCGCCGGCTGCCCCGGCGTGCAGCTGGCCGCCGCCGCCGTGCGGCCCGTGGCCGGCATCGACAGCATCGTCATCTGGTATGTGGGCACGGCCGACCGCAACACCATCGCCGCCCACGTCGCCGCCTCCGTCCCCGCCTACATGCGGCCCAGCTTCCTGGTGCCGGTGCCGGCGATGACCCGCACCGTGGGTGGCAAGATCGACCGGCGCGAACTGCCGGAGCCCACCCCCCGCGACGTGCCGGAGGACATCGGTGATCCGCCGCAGGGCGAGGTGGAGGAAATGGTGGCCGCCGCCTTCGCCCATGCGCTGGGCCGGCCCATCCGCGCCCGCGACGCCGACTTCTTCCTGGATCTGGGCGGCCATTCCCTGGCGGCCGCCTCCGCCGTGTCCCGCCTGCGCCTGCGCCATCCCGGCACCACCGTGCGCTCGCTGTACCTGAACCCCACCGTGCGCGGCCTGGCCCGGCACCTGGAAACCCAGCCGGGCCGGGCGACCGCCGCCCCGGCGCGCCAGGCCGCCCGCCTGCGCCACATGCTGTTCGGCCTGGCCCAGGCCGTCACCCTGCCGGTGCTGATGGTGGTGGCCAACCTGCCCACCCTGGCCATCCTGGCCGGTGCTGGCGCACAACGCCGCCAACGGCATGCTGAACCCGCTGTCCTTCGTGCTGATGGCCGTCCTGTCGGTGGTGACCCTGCCGCTGTCCTTCGCCATCGCCATCGCCGGCAAATGGCTGCTGCTGGGCAGGGTGAAGGCCGGATCGCACCGCCTGTGGGGTTTCTGGCACTGGCGCTGGTGGACGGCGCAGCGGCTGGAGGCCTTCCTGCCCATGGCCTGGATCGCCGGCACACCCCTGATGCGCCTGTACGCCCGCGCCATGGGCGGCCATATCGACAATGGCGCCTTCCTGGGCTGCCACGGCAACATGCTGTGGGACCTGATCACCATCGGGGAACGCGCCACCATCGGCGAGGATACGCTGCTGCTGACCCACCGGGTCCGCGCCGGCCGCATCGAGGTGGGCACCGTCCGCATCGGCGCCGACGCCACCGTGGGTGCCGCCGCCATCGTCGGCCTGAACAGCGCGCTGGCCGACGGCGCCGGCCTGGACGCCCGTGGCTGCCTGGTGGAGGGCGCCACCGTGCCCACCGGCCAGGTGTGGAGCGGTTCGCCGGCCGAGCCCGCCGCCCGCCCCGACTGGATGGTGGGCAAGGCCGACGGCGCCCTGAACCCGCGCGCCGGCCGGTATGTGCTGGGCGTGGCCAGCCTGGGCCTGGTGCGTTTCGTCACCTCCCTGCCCTTGGCCGTGAGCCTGGCCCTGACCCTGGACCAGGGCGGCACCGCCGCCAGCCTGGGTGTTTCCACCCTGGTGGCGGGTGCCGTGGGCGGTGCCCTTTGCATGCCCTGGACCGCCCTGGTGCTGTGGGCCGCCCGCCGCCTGGTACCGCCGGTGGTGGGCCGGGCCAGCGTGCGGCTGGACAGCATGGTGGAATACCATCGCTGGTTCGCCGACCGCCTGAACCGCATGGCGGTGGAACTGCTGTACAGCCTCTACGGCTCTCTGTTCGCGGCCACTTGGCTGCGCGCCTTGGGCGCCAAGGTGGGCCGCGCCTGCGAGGTTTCCACCGTCGCCCACGTGGTGCCGGAACAGCTGGAGGTGGGCGACCGCGCCTTCCTGGCCGACGCCTCGCTGGTGGGCAGCCCGGCCATCCATGGCGGCCTGGTGCGCTTCGCCCCCACCCGCGTGGGCAGCGGCACCTTCGTCGGCAATTCCGCCTTCCTGGCCGCCGGCACCGACCTGCCGGAGAACTGCCTGGTGGGCGTGCTGTCCACCGCCCCCGGCGACGCCGACCCCGCCACCGACTGGCTGGGCCTGCCGCCCATCCGCCTGCCCCGCCGCCAGCGGGTGGAGGGCGTGTCCGACACCCTGACCGTGGACCCCAGCCCCGTCCTGGTCGCCACCCGCGGCACCATTGAGGCGTTGCGCATCTTCACCCAGGGCGCCATCGGCGGCACCGCCACCGCCTGCGGCCTGTGGTTCCTGATGCGGGCCATGACGGCGGACGGCCTGTGGGCGGCCCTGGGCTGGCTGGGCCTGGGCCCGCTGGCCGTGGCCGCCTGCGCCGCCCTGCTGCTGGCCCTGGTGAAATGGGTGGTGGTGGGCCGCTTCCGCCCCGGCATCCACCCGCTGTGGAGTGTGGCCATCTGGCGCATCGAGTTCGTGACGGCGTTGTTTGACGCCATGTCCGGCTGGGTGCTGGGCCCCATCCTGGGCACACCCTTCCTGTCGGCCTACATGCGGCTGCTGGGCGTGCGCATCGGCCGCCGCGTCTACCTGGAAACCACCTATGTCTGCGAGATGGACCTGGTGACCATCGGCGACGACGCCGCCATCGGCCCCGGCGCCACCCTGCAGACCCATCTGTTCGAAGACCGGGTGATGAAGCTGGGCCCCGTCACCATCGGGCCGGAGGCGCAGGTGGGCGCCGGCTCCGTCGTCCTGTACGACAGCGTGCTGGAGCGCGGGTCCGACCTGGGCCCCCTGTCATTGGTCATGAAGGGCGAACATCTGCCGGCCGGCAGCCGCTTCATCGGCTGCCCCGGCCAGCCCATCGGCTGAATGAAAAAGGGCGCCCCGACCGAGGCGCCCTTTTTCATTCCGATATCGAATCAATCCCCCCTAGGCTGCGACCGCAGCCGCCGGAGATTTCTGGGGAGCCGAAGGCGGACTGGAAACCGAGGACAGCCCAGCGGCCGGATGGCCGCGCCCGGCGCCTGAGGGACGCGTCAAATAGGCACTTCAACCCCGTCCTGAACCGACTTGAAGTCACCGGTCGCCTGGTCCAGCAACAGCAGGTCGGCCTCGGCCACGTCGAACAGGCAGCCGTGCAGACGCAGGCCGCCGGCCGCGACCGCGGCGCTGATCCAGGGGAAGGTCATGAGGTTGGCGATGGTCAGGCGGATGACCTGGCGTTCCGCCTCCGCCTGGTCGCGCACGCCGCGCAGGCTGGCGGCGATGGCCATCCAGTGGCCGATGAAGTCGCCGTCCAGCGCCCCTTCGGCCAGCAGGGCCTTCACCCCGCCGCAGCCGGTATGGCCCATGACGATGATGTCGGCCACCCGCAACTGGCGCACCGCGAACTCGATGGCGGCGCTGGTGCCGTGGTAGTCGGAATTCGGCTGGTAGGGCGGGATCAGGTTGGCGACGTTGCGGATGATGAACAGGTCGCCGGGGCCGGCGGAAAAGATCATCTGCGGATCGACACGGCTGTCGCAGCAGGCGACCACCGCGGCGCGCGGGTTCTGCCCCACCTCCGCCAGCCACTGGAAGCGCCGGGCCTGATCCGGAAACGCGGTGGCGCGGAAATTCAGAAATCCCTCGATGAGCTTCCGCATGAACGTGTCTCCCGGCGTCTGTGACTGGGCCTGGCCACCAGGGCGGCGGCCGGCCCCACGGCATACTGGTCTTGCGGGCACCGGTCAACCGAGTGGCGGCCGCGCCCTGGTCAGGGTGTTACCCCCTTCGGCGGTGCCTATATAAAGCGATGGCCCCGGCGGGGGAAAGCCCCCAAGCTGGACAGCCACGAAAGGTTGCATTGGTTTCGGCCTTCCCATGAATCATCGCCAGATCCTGGATGCCGCCCTGCGCGGCCACCCCGCCCCCCGCAGCCGCTACCTGAACCTGGTGGCCGACCGGATCGAGCGTGACGTCCGCTTCGCCGACCGCACCCACCTGCTGTACCCCGTGCTGGCGCGGACCGCCGGCTCGGTGGAACCCATGCTGGACCCGGCGGAGTTCGTGGACATGCTGGCGGAGTTCCTGTCCAGCCATGGGGCCGCCATCGGTGCCGCCCTTTATCACCGCAGCTATTTGCGCGACCCGGACAAGGCTCTGGCCGGACCAGCCGCCCTGTTGTCGGGGTGGATTTCCGCCCGCATCCTGGATGGACTGCAGACCGGCCGCTATCGCATGCCCACCGACCGCGCCTACAGCTTCAGTTCCGACGATGCCAACATCGACGGCGCCTTGCGCGGTTTCCCCTTCCACGATGACGAATCCGACTAGCGGAACCTTGGCCCATCCGGCGCGGTTATCCCTGGCGCGCCAAGTGGTTTCCTTGTCGAAGGAAACACATTGGCCCGGGACAGCGCCGCCGCGAACCGTCATCATGGTGCTTCCATGCCTGCCAAGCCGCCCCCCCTGCCCTTCGATCCCGCCACCGAGAACGACCGCGCCGCATCCTTGCGGCGGTGGCGCCGCATCGCCAGCCTGTATCTGGCGGTGGCGGCGGCCCTGTGGCTGGCCGCCCGCCTGGTGCCCCGCCTGCTGCCCGATTTCATCGGCTGGCCCTGGCCGGGATTCTGGAGCCTGCTGCGCGCCGTGGGCGAGGCCGGGCTGGTCGGCGGCCTGGCCGACTGGTTCGCGGTGACCGCCCTGTTCCGCCATCCGCTGGGCGTGCCCGTCCCCCACACCGCCCTGGTGCCGCAGAACCGCGACCGCATCGCCGACGGCATCGCCACATACATCGACAGCGAATTCCTGGCGCCGGACCGGCTGCGCGGCCAGGTGCAGCGGCTGAACGCCGCCGACCAATTGGCCCTGGCCCTGGCCAACCCCGCCCATCGCGCCCAGTTGGCCGACCTGGCCCTGGCGGCCCTGCCCCGCCTGCTGTCGCGCGACCGCGAGGCAGCCCTGCGCGAGGCCCTGGCGCGGGCGGCGCTGGAGGGCCTGCGCGCCCTGGATCTGCGTCCCATGGTCGCGCGCCTGCTGCGTGAGGCCATCAACAGCCCGATGTTCGAAGCCCTGATCCAGGAAATCTCCGACCACGGCGTCGTCCTGGTCCACGGCAGCCGGCCGCACATCCGCGACGCCGTGGCCAGCCGGTCGAAATGGTGGATGCCCCGGGCGCTGGACCACAGTCTGGCCGACCAGGTGACGGACGCCCTGGCGGGCCACCTGTTCGACCTGCGCAGCCCCCACAGCGAGGCCGGCCACGGCCTGCGCCTGTGGCTGGCGGAGATCCCCGACCGCATCGCCGAGGGAGACGCCCTGGGCGAGCGGCTGGCGACCGTGCTGCGCAACGCCATCGACATCAAGACCCTGCGCCTGCTGCTGCGCCACCTGATCGGCCGGGTGAAGGCCGCAGCACTGGAAGATACGGAGCGGCCGGACGGCACCCTGCGCGGCGCCCTGGACGCGGCCCTGCTGTCGCTGGCCCAGGAACTGGCGCGCCCCGGCACCCGCGCCCGCCTGGATGAGGCGGTGGAGAACGCCTTCCTGGCCGCCATCCCCGGCTGGCGCACCGCCATCCGCACCTTCATCACCGACACCCTGAAGGCCCAGGACGCCGCCGACTTCTCCCGCCGGCTGGAGGAAGGCGTGGGCAAGGATCTGCAGTTCATCCGCATCAACGGCACGGTGCTGGGCGCCCTGATCGGCGCCACGCTTTACCTGCTGGACCTTACTTTCGGCTAAGCCGCTGGTCGGGCGTGCTTTCGGCAGAGGAACGGGCGTAGGGGTTGACGGATGGCCCCCGCATCCCGCAGGGTCGCCCCGCCAGGCCCTGCCCCTTGTCCATCCGTAGCAGCGTTCGGACAGGCGCCGCGCCCGAAAATTCGACCTTGGCCCCACGGCGGACGCCGGACCCGGGCCATAACGTTATTGCCACCGACGAGGACCGAATGCGCGCCAAATTCTATCCCCTGATGCTGGGTGCCCTGCTGGCCGTTGGCATTGGGACCGCCCATGCCAAGGACAAGGAAAAGGACGCCACGCCGCCGGAGAAGGCCATCAGCAAGGAGCTGGTCCCGCCGCTGCAAGCCGCGCAGCAGGCCCTGGGGGAAAAGAACTACCAGGCGGTGCTGGACAACGCCGCCACGGCCGAGGCCGCCAAGGCCGACCGCACGCCCTATGAGAATTTCCTGATCACCGAGATGCGTCTGCAGGCCTATCTGGGCCTGAAGGACAACCCGCATCTGGCCGAAGCGCTGGAGACGGAACTGGCGTCCGGCCAGTTGGCCCCGGAAGAGGCCGCCCGCCGCAGCCTGACGCTGGCCCAGGTCTATTACCAGGACAAGAACTACGCCAAGTTCCTGGAGAAGTCCGACGCCCTGGTCCAGGCCGGCACCGCCCCGGCGGAATTCTACAACCTGCGCTGCCAGGCCCAGTACTCGCTGAAGAACTTCGACGCGACCGGTCCGGCCTGCCAGGCCGCCATCGACGTGGCCACGAAGGCCGGCCAGCCGGCGCCGGAACAGATCTACCAGATGCAGCTGGACAGCACCGTCCGCCGCAAGGATTACAGCGCCTATGTCGACGGCCTGGGTGAGATCCTGAAGTACTACCCGAAGCAGGATTACTGGGCCGACTACCTGACCTTCATGCAGAAGAAGCCGGGCTATTCCGACCGCCTGACGCTGGACGTCTATCGCCTGATGCTGCGCGTCAACGCCATCAAGGAAGGCAACGAGTACCTGGACATGGCCGATCTGGCCAGCCACGCCGCCCTGCCGGGCGAAGCCAAGGCCGTCCTGGAAAAGGGCCAGCCCCTGCTGGGTGGCAACCCGACCGCCAAGCAGATGCTGGCGGAGAGCACCAAGGCCGCGGCGGAAGACCAGAAGACCATCGACAAGACGGTGGCCGAGGCCGCCAAGGCCCCGACCGGCGTCCCGCTGGAAAAGCTGGGCCAGGCCTACGCCAGCTACGGCAACTACCCCAAGGCGATTGAGCTGATCCAGCAGGGCATCGCCAAGGGCGTGAAGGAACCGAACGACGCCAAGCTGCATCTGGCGGAGGTGTACGTCGCCGCCGGCCAGAAGGATCAGGCCGTGAAGATCTTCCAGGAACTGGCCAACGCCGGCCCGGGCTTCAAGGAACTGTCCAACGGCTGGCTGATCTATCTGAACCAGCCGGCTTAATATATTTCGCCCTCAAGCGCCGGGCGCCGCCATCCGGCGGCTTGGGCTTCCTCACTGCGCCCTACGGTGCTCGTTCCGGGGCCGGCGGTCGCCGGCCTGGGGATGAGGGAAAGAGCCAGCTTCAGCGCAATATCGTGAGGAACGGGGTCGGCCCAGCGCCGGCCCCGTTTCTTTTTGCGGCAAAACGGGCCGGAACGGGCCCGATGGCCGCCGCCGACCTCGACGGCGCGCGGGGGCGCCGTTACACTCCCGGCCCATCTCGGCCCGGTCCGCCCGCATGGCGGGGCTCGAAACAGAGAATGGCGGCCGGCGCCTTCAAGCCATCGATGGGGATATTCCTTACATGACGGATTTCATCCGATGACCCAGCCCGGGCACAGCACGATGCGGGAACTGACCCTGCGCGGCATCATCCTGGGTGCCTTGATCACCGTGGTGTTCACCGCCGCCAACGTCTATCTGGGCCTGAAGGTCGGGCTGACCTTCGCCTCCTCCATCCCGGCGGCCGTCATCTCGATGGCGGTCCTGCGGCTGGCCAAGGACAGCACCATCCAGGAGAACAACTTCGTCCAGACCCTGGCATCGGCCGCCGGCACCCTGTCGTCGGTGATCTTCGTGTTGCCGGGCTTGGTGATCGTGGGGTACTGGACGGGCTTCCCCTTCTGGGAATCGGCCGGCATCTGCGCCGTGGGCGGCATCCTGGGCGTCATGTACACGGTACCGCTGCGCCGGGCCATGGTGGTGCAGGGCAACCTGCCCTATCCCGAGGGTGTGGCCGCGGCCGAGGTGCTGAAAGTCGGTTCGCCCGACACCGCCGGTGAGGCAGGGGCCGATGAGGCGTCCAGGGGGGCCGGCCTGCGCGACGTGGTGGCCGGCACCATCGTGTCCATCGGGTTCTTCCTGATGACCGCCATGCGCTTCTTCACCGAGCAGTTTCAGGGGTTCCTGCGCATCGGCAATGCCGTCACCGGCATCGGCACCGGCCTGTCCATGGCCCTGCTGGGTGCCGGCTACCTGGTCGGCGCCACGGTGGGCGTCGCCATGTTCGTGGGCGTGGCCATCGCGTGGTTCGGCGCGGTACCGCTGCTGACCTGGATGCACCCGCCGACGGACGGCATGGATCTGGTGAAGTACGCCAACAGCGTCGTCTGGCGCCAACAGGTTCGCCTGATCGGCGCCGGCGCCATCGCCACCGCCGCCATCTGGACGCTGATCGTCCTGGCCCGCCCCATGGTGGACGGCATTCGCGCCTCGCTGGCGGCCATGAAGCATGTGCGCGGCGGCCAGGGCCACACCCTGCCGCGGGTGGAGCGGGACATCCCCTTCCACTACGTCATGGCCTTCGCCGCCGTGCTGCTGGTGCCGCTGGCCGGCCTGTTCATCGCCTTCATCCTGGGCACGCCCCTGTCGGGCCAGCTGGTCACCCTGGTGCTGGCCTGCGTGGCCTTCGCCGCCGTGATGGGTTTCATCGTGGCCGCAGCCTCCGGCTACATGGCCGGCCTGATCGGCAGTTCCAACAGCCCCATCTCCAGCATCGGCATCCTGGCGGCCATCGCCTCGTCCCTGATGCTGATCGGCATCCTGGGCAACACCGCCGTGGCCGACCCGGTGGTGCGCGCCACCGCCGTGGCCCTGGCCCTGTTCACCACCGCCGTGGTGCTGACCATCGCCACCATCGCCAACGACAACCTTCAGGACCTGAAGACCGGCCAGCTGGTGGGCGCCACGCCCTGGCGCCAGCAGGTGGCCCTGGTGCTGGGCTGCGTCGTCGGCGCCGTGGTCATCCCGCCGGTGCTGAACCTGCTGCAGCACGCCTACGGCTTCGCCGGCGCGCCGCTGGATCCGGGCATGGACCCGGAAAAGGTGCTGGGCGCGCCGCAGGCGACGCTGATGGCCACCCTGGCCACCGGCATCCTCAGCGGCAAGCTGGACTGGTCCATGCTGGGCATCGGCGCCATCGTCGGCGCCTGCCTGGTGATCGTGGATGAGGTGCTGAAGGCCACCACCCGCCGCTTCCGCCTGCCGCCGCTGGCCGTGGCCCTGGGCATCTACCTGCCCATGACCGTCACCGTGCCCGTCAGCATCGGCGCCTTCCTGGCCTGGCTGGCCGACCGCGCGCTGGAACGCCGGGCCAAGGCCGCCGGCGTGCCCTTCGCCACATACGCCGACGTGCCGCAGCGCCGCGCCATGCTGCTGGCGTCCGGCATGATCGTGGGCGAGAGCCTGTTCGGTGTGGCCCAGGCGGCCATCATCTCCGCCACCGGCAACCAGGAGCCCCTGGCCGTCATGGGCGACGGCTTCGCCGGGGCCGCCGAATGGCTGGGTGGTGCCGTCTTCCTGGTGGCCTGCCTGTGGAGCTATCGCTGGGTGCTGGCCGAACGCAAGTGAGGCGGGCAAGGCCCGGGAGCCAAGCCAGCGGATGCTGGCGCCCGGCGCCTGAGGGGACAGTTGATCGGTAACGATCAACTGTCGCGCATGAACGCAAGTGAGGCGGAATAACGCAGAGTCGTAAGGGTTAGAGGGGGGCGCTTGCGGCCCCCCTTTTTCTATCCATAGACCCTACCGCCACAGGCGGATGTCGGGTCGGGCACTAAACGGGCGTACCATAAGGGTCGAGTGACAAGACCTGAGGAGGACCCGCCATGGTCGTCTCCACCCCGGCGCCACCGTCAGGAGCCGCCGTTCCGCCCAGCGCTGAATGGATATTCCTGAACCGCTTCGCCTACGGCCCCCGGCCCGGCGACGCCACCGCGTTGAAGCAGCAAGGCACGGCCCGCTGGCTGGATGAACAGATCCGCCTGGCCGCCCAGCCCGACCCGGCGCCGGAAACCCGGCAGCATTTGGACACCGCCGTCCTGCGCATCAAGTACGATGCCGGCGACGGCTGGGCCGCGCTGGACGAGATGCGGCCCCTGCGCACCCTGGGCCAGCCGGTCGATGCCCTGTGGCAGCTGAATGAGCCCGGACGCAAGCAGCCCTACCAGGAACGGGTGCGGCCCCGCATGGAACTGGCGGCCGCGACGGTCATCCGCAGCGTCTACGACCCGGCCCAGCTGGGCCAGGTGATGACCCTGTTCTGGCACGACCACTTTTCCGTCAACGGCGCCGACAGCTATACCGCCCCGGCCCTGCCGGCCTACGACCTGGCCATCCGCACCCACGCCCTGGGCAACTTCCGCGACCTGCTGGAGGCGGTGGCCACCAGCCCGGCCATGCTGATCTACCTGAACAACCGGTCGTCGCGCGGCGGGGCCGCCAATGAGAATTACGCCCGCGAACTGTTCGAGTTGCACACCCTGGGCCGCGACGCCTACCTCAACACCCAGTACGACCGCTGGCGCGACGTGCCCGGCGCCCTGAAAGGCGCACCCGAGGGCTACATCGACCAGGACGTCTATGAGGCCAGCCGCGCGTTCACGGGGTGGAGCATCCAGAGCGGCCAGGATCTGGGTGGCTACAAGGCGCCCAGCGACGGTCGCTTCACCTACATTGAAGGCTGGCACGACAACTACCAGAAGCGCGTGCTGGCGGCGGAGTTCGACAGCTATCAGCCGCCGCAGACCGACGGGCACAAGGTGCTGGACCTGCTGGCCGCCCACCCGGCCACCGCCCACTACATCTGCGCCAAGCTGGTGCGGTCGCTGCTGGGCGGCGAGCCGTCGCCGGATTTGGTGCGCGCGGCGGCGGCCACCTGGCTGGACAACCGCCAGCGCCCCGACCAGATCGCCCGGGTCGTGCGCCTGATCGCCCTGTCGCCGGCCGCCACGGCCGGCTGGGGCGCCCGGCCCAAGCGCCCCTTGGAACTGGTGGCCAGCTTCGCCCGCGCCACCGGCACGCCGGTCACGGCCAGCGAACCGCTGGTGGGCGTCATGGATAGCGCCGGGCAGAAGCTGTACGCCTGGCCCAGCCCGGACGGCCATCCCGTGTCCGACGATTACTGGCTGGGCGCCCAGAACATGCGGGCACGCTGGACCCTGGCCCTGGGCCTGGCGGAGGGGGCGTGGATGCCGCCCGGCCTGGCCGCATCCGCCCAGATGGGGCCGGCGGCCGGCCACAGCGGCCAGGCCGTCGCCTTCTGGTCCGACCGCCTGCTGGGCAGCCCCACGGCCATCGACGCCGGCGCCCTGCTGGGTGGCCTGGACCTGGATGCCGACGCCCCGCCCCGGGTGGACAACAAGACGGGCGAATTCGCCAACCGCCGCCTGGCCGCCTATGTGGCCATGAGCCCGGCCTTCCAGCTGCGTTGAGGGAGACATCGCCATGGCCTTCAAGCCCTTATCGGCGCTGAACCGGCGCGACATCCTGAAATCCCTGGCCGCCGCCGGCGCCCTGACCGCCGGCCCCGGCCTGGGCCAGCTGGCGTTCAGCACCCCCGGCATGGCCATGGCCGACGACGGCCGCATCCTGGTGGTGCTGTTCTTCCGCGGCGGCATGGACGTGATGAACTTCATCGGCCCGTCCAACGACGCCGTCTACATCGACGCCCGGCCGGCCGACCTGCGCCTGCTGGACAGCGGCGACAGGGCCGGCATCGCGCTGGACAGCGACCTGGCGCCAGGCGTGGACTTCCGCCTGCATCCCGAGGCCGGCGCCCTGCATGAAATCTACCGCCAGGGCGACTTGGCCATCGTCCAGGCCACCGGCCTGGCCAACGCCACGCGCAGCCATTTCGAGGCGCAGGAACTGATGGAACGTGGCCTGGCGGCGGAGCCCAAGGGCAACGCCGCCTTGGGCACGGAGGGCGGCTGGGCCGCCCGCCTGTTGCAGCAGATGGGCGGCAACGGCGGCCTGACGGCCGTCAGCACCGCCGGCGGCGTGCCCCGGCTGTTGCAGGGCTTCCCGCAGGCCCTGTCCATCCCCGACCTGCGCAACGGCTTCGGCCTGCCGGGTGGCGCCGGCACCCAGGCGGTGCTGGAACGGCTGTACCCCGGCGGCGGCCAGTCCGCCGCCTTCAACCCCGACGTCAGCCGAAGCGGACGCACCGCCCTGGACGCGGCGTTGCGCCTGAACGCCGCCCTGCCCCGGGGGCCGGACGGCAAGGTGGCGGCCTATCAGCCGGAACACGGCGGCGCGTTCGAGGGCGATATCGGCCGATCGCTGGAAACGGTGGCCCGGCTGATCCGCATGGATGCCGGCCTGAAGGTGGCCTGCGTCGACATGGGCGGCTGGGACACGCATGAGGGCCAGGCCGGCCGGTTCAAGGGCCTGATCCACCAGATGTCGGGCTCGCTGGCCACCTTCTGGAACGACCTGTCCGACTATCACGACCGCCTGACCCTGGTGACGGTCAGCGAGTTCGGCCGCCGCCTGCGCGCCAACCGCAGCGGCGGTACCGACCACGGCCACGGGTCGGTGATGATGGTGCTGGGCGGCGGGGTGGCCGGCGGCCGCCTGCTGGGCCGCTGGCCGGGACTACAGCCCCAGGATTTGGACGAACGCGTGGATTTGGCGGTCACCACCGATTACCGCGAGGTGCTGGCCACCGTGCTGAAGCACCGGCTGGGCATCACCCAGTTCGACACCGTCTTCCCCGGCTTCCGCCCCGGCACCGGCGACCCGGCGCTATTCAGAGCCTAACCGATCCACGCCTCCGGCGAGGCGGCGGAGGGCAGGTTCAGGCACAGCACCAGCCGCACCGCGCCAGTGCCGGCGACGGGCGGGGAGCGGTGGACCACGCCGCCGCCATCGCATCCACCTGGCCCACAGCCCTTGAACAGGGCGACGGCGTGCCGGGGCATCTGGTACAGCGGGCCGCCGTAGCGCCGCTGTTCCGCCAGCGCCCGGTCGGCGTCGATGGGCGCCACCACCTGGGTGCCGGGGCCGCGATAGGTGGTGATCAGGCGCAAGGCGACATGGTCGCGGTGGAATTTCCAGCAGGCGTCACCGACCACCGCCTCCAGCCGCACGTCCACCCATTCGCCACCGGCGACGGCCAGGAAACGGGCGCACAGATCCACCACGTCAACCATCAGGGCGGGCGGCGCGCCCGTCCCCGCCAGCGACGGCGCCAGGGCGGCGGCGACATCGCCCAACCGCGCCAGGAAACGGGCCTGGGGCAGCCGGTCCGGCGGCAGGGCGTCCAGCCAGGGGTCCAGGGCGGCCCCCGGCATCAGGTCGCGGCGCCACAACGCCAGGCCGACCGATGGATCGGCCACGCGGGCGAGGACCCGGGCCTCAGCCCCCTCCGCGATACCGCTGGCGGCGGGCGGCGCCCGGTCAAGGGTTGCAGCGGCGGCCCTCATGCCCCGTCACCCCGCTTCCAGGTGGGAAAGGGGTCGGGCAGGCGGTGCCAGCTGTCCAGATCCAGGCGGGTCGCATTCTCATCCCCCACCAGGCAGGCGTCCAGCTGGCGGCGCAGCGCCGCCTCATCCATGCCGCTGCCGATGAACACGATCTCCTGCCGGCGATCGCCGTAGACCGGATGCCAGCGGCGGCCCAGGGTCTGGCGCCACTGCGGATCATCCGGCCAGCTGCTATGCGGCACGTTGGCCCACCAGAAGCCCATGGCCTCATGCCGGACCAGGGCCCCGGCCTGGCTCAGCTCCCCCACCCATTGCGGGCGGGTGGCCAGCCAGAAATGCCCCTTGGCCCGCACCACGCCGGGCCAGGATTGGTCGAGGAAGGCGTGGAAACGGGCGGGGTGGAAGGGCCGGCGGGCGCGATAGACGAAGCTGGCGATGCCATAGGCCTGCGTCTCCGGCACATGGCCCGCCGGGTCGTACAGTTCCTTGAACCACAGGGGATGTTCCTGGGCCTTCTGGAAATCGAAGCGGCCGGTATCCAGGATGCGGTCCAAATCCACCTGCCCCAGGGTGGTTTCCACCACATCGGCATCGGGGTTCAGCGACCGGATGATGGTGAGCGCCGCCTCCACCTGTTCCGGCGTGGCGGCGTCCAGCTTGTTCAGCACCACAACGTCGGCGAATTCGATCTGGTCCACCAGCAAATCCACCACCGCGCGGCCGTCGTCATCGCCCAGCGACTGGCCCCGGTCGCGCAGGAAATCGACGGAGGCGTAGTCGCGCAGCAGGTTGGCCGCGTCCACCACCGTGACCATGGTGTCCAGCCGGGCCACGTCGTTCAGGCTGTCGCCCGCCTCATCCCGGAAATCGAAGGTCGTCGCCACCGGCAAGGGTTCGGCGATGCCGGTGGATTCGATCAGCAGGTAGTCGAACCGCCCCTCGGCCGCCAGGCGCCGCACCTCCTGCAACAGGTCGTCGCGCAGGGTGCAGCAGATGCAGCCGTTGGTCATCTCCACCAGGGTCTCGTCGGTCTGGGACAGTTGGCCACCGCCGGCGCGGATGAGGTCGGCATCGATGTTCACCTCCCCCATGTCGTTGACGATGACGGCCACGCGGCGGCCCTGGCGGTTGTTCAGCACGTGGTTCAGCAGGGTGGTCTTGCCGGCCCCCAGGAAGCCGGACAGGACGGTGACGGGCAGGCGGCCCTTGGGCGCCCGCCTGGAAAGATCGGGGTTCATGATCGGCGTCTCGGCTATTGGCGGGTGGCGGGCGTGTCGGTGTCGGCGACCTGGGCGGCCAGGGTGCGCAGCACATCGGCCAGGCCATCGCCGCCATAGGCGCTGATCAGGCGCGGCATCAGTTCGACCAAGGCCGCCGACAGGGCGCTATGGGCGGGAATGCCCGCCGCCTGGCACCGGCTCATGGCGTCGCGGAATACGGCCAGCGCCTCGGCGAACCGCGGTGGCACGGCGCCGACCGGCAGGCCCAGGGCCGAAATGGGGATGGACGGGGGGGACATGGGACGAGGGGCTCCCTTGAAGGAAAGGCCCGGAGATTATGTTATGTTATAACATAACAATTCAAGCACAGAATGCGGCAGCGGAGCGCGGGCGCCCCAGCCTCAAACCTCCAGCCGGAAGCCCACTTCCATCACCTGTTCCGGCGGCAGGTCGAAATAGTCGGACGCGCGCAGGCCCAGCCGCTGCATCAGGTGATAGGCCGTCCACAGCGGTGCCGACAGGGCGGAGCCTTTATCCTTCCGCACCAGGCTTTCGTGGGAGATGTAGTAGGTGACCTCTTCCCGGCAGAAGGCCAGGCCCATGCGGGCCAGGCCGCGCATGACGATGGGCACGTCCGGCCGCTGCATGAAACCGATGCGCACCGTCACCCGCCAGAAACCGCCGCCCACCTGTTCCACCGACAGCCGCTCGCCCGCCGGCACGCGGGGGCGCTTGGTCGGCACCAGGGTCAGCAGGATGACGTTCTGATGCAGCACGCGGTTATGGGTGACGTGGTGCACCAGCATGGGGGAGACGCGGTCGGCCGTGCGGGTGACGAACACTGCCGTGCCCGGCAGGCGGTAGGGCACCGTCTCCTCCACCCGGCGCATGAAGTCGGAAAAGGCGATGCCGCCCTCGCTCAGCTTGATCTGCACGGTGGCGCTGCCCTTGCGCCAGGCCACCATGAGGAAGCCGATGAAACCGGCGATGGCCAGCGGCAGCCAGCCGCCCTCCAGGAACTTGGTGCTGTTGGCCACGAAGAAGGCCAGGTCCAGGGCGGCGAACAGGCCCATCATCAGGTTGGTGGGCCAGGCCGGCCAGTTCCACAGCTCCCGCATCACCCGACGCAGCAGCACGGTGGTGATCAGCATGGTGGCCGACACGGCGATGCCGTAGGCGGCGGCCAGCGCCTCGGAATGGCGGAAGCCCAGGACGATGGCCAGGGTCATGGTCATCAGCATCCAGTTGACGACGCCGACATAGATCTGGCCGTAGGACTTGCGCGAGGTGGGGGAGATGGTCATGCGCGGCAGCAGGCGCAGGGTGATGGCCTGCCGCGTCATGGAAAACACGCCCGAGATCAGCGCCTGGCTGGCGATGACGGTCGCCAGGGTCGCCAGGGCCACCAGCGGCACCAGCGCCCAGTCCGGCACCAGGTGGAAGAAGGGGTTGTCCACATGCTGCGGGTTGTCCAGCAGCAGGGCGCCCTGGCCCAGATAGTTCAGGATCAGGGCGGGAAAGACGATGGCGAACCAGGCGCGGCGGATGGCGGTCGCCCCGAAATGCCCCATGTCGGCGTACAAGGCCTCCGCCCCCGTCAGCGCCAGGAAGACGGCGCCGAACACGGCGAAGGCGATATGCGGCGCGTGGATCAGCAGATGTTCGGCCGACAGCGGATTGAAGGCCATCAGGATGTCCGGCCGCTGGACCACGTGATAGAGGCCGACACCGGCCAGCACCGCGAACCACAGCGCCATGACCGGCCCGAACAGCCGGCCGATGGCGCCCGTCCCCCGGTGCTGGATGGCGAACAGGCCCACCAGCACCGCGATGGTCAGGGGCAGGACGAAATCGGCCAGGTTCTTGTCCGCCACCACCAGGCCCTCCATGGCCGACAGCACGGAAATGGCCGGCGTGATGGCGCCGTCGCCGAACAGCAGGGCGGATCCGCAGATGCCCAGGAACACCACCACGGGCACCATTTCCTTCGGATTGGGCGGATGCACCAGCGACAGCAGGGACAGGATACCGCCCTCGCCCTCGTTATCGGCGCGCAACACCAGGCCGACATACTTGACGGCCACGATCAGGATCAGCGCCCACAGGATCAGGCTGACCACGCCCAGCACGTCGCCCTCGCTGGGCAGGCGCCCATGGTGGGTGACAGCGCCCAGGGCCGTCTGCATGGCGTAAAGGGGCGACGTGCCGATGTCGCCGAACACGACACCCAAGGCGCCCACCACCAGCAGGGCCGCCCCCTTGCCGTGCGCCGGGTGATCGTGATGGCCGTCCTCGGCCACCGCACCGCCCTGCTTCTTCTCCACCTGCGCCGCCTGCGTCATGGTCCCGCCCCGCCGCTGCCGGGCAACCATCGCCCGGACGTAAGATCGTAGATAGGCCGTGGCCGTTCGACCTTCTACCGTCAGCGGGATGGGGGCGGCAATGCGGCCAATGGGGGAAGACGCCTTTCAGACAAACCCTTAAGGCGCCGCCTTCACCAGGCGGGTGACCGCCGGCAGGATGGCGAACTCCAGTTCAGCGCCAGCATCGGCGGCATCGGCCAGGGCCTTTTCGGCCGCCGGACGGTCTGCCAGCGGCTTGGCTGCGGCGATGGCGTCCACCGCGTTGCCGCCCGCCGCCGCCAGGCGGGACAGCTTGGCCAGGGGGCCGGCCAGTTCCGCCAGCAGCGGCGTTTCGGCCAGATGGGGCGCCAGCGCGGCCTCGGCCCGCTGCCAGCGGTCCAGCAGGACCACCACATCGGCCCGCGCCGCCGCATCCTTGGGCGCCGCGATGAAGCGGTCCACCGCCTGGCCGAAGGCGCGGGCCACCGCACTTTCGGCCGGCACCGTGTCCACCAGCCGGTTCAAGGCCGTGCCCTGCACCGCGTCCGGCCGCAGGGCGGAACGGCGATAGTCCTTCAGCGGTTCCACCACCTCGGCCAGCGGCGCCAGCAATGCCACCGGCACTGGGCCGGCCACCCGGGCCATCATGGCGCGGGTGGCGCTTATCTGCCGGCCGCCGGCCCAGGCCAGGTCGGTCGAGACGGCGTCCAGGCGGGCGTACATGCCGGCGGCATCGCCGGTCATGGCTTTCGGCGACCACAGCTTTTCCGCCACGACGGCGGCGCGCGGCCACAGGCGGATGTCCAGGTTCTCGGGCGACAGCCGCTCGGCCCAGGCGCAAGCCTCGCCACCCAGGATCAGGGGTTCCAGATCCGGCGGCAGGTCCACCGGCATGGGATCGGCGGCGTAGTGGCGGGCGGCCGGCCAGTTCAGATCCAGGTAATAGGGCGCGGACAGGATGCCGGCATGACCCGCCTGCGCCGCCTTCCTCAGCGATTCGGCGTCGCGCCAGGACTGCACCACCACGTCCTTGGGCATGTCGCCGTCCATGATCTCATCCCAGCCGATGGCGTGCTTGCCATGGCGGGCGACGATGGCCTGGACCTTGGTGGTGAACAGGGCCTGCAAGGCGGCGGTGTCCTTCAGGCCGTGCGCCTTCATGAAGGCCTGGACGGCGGGCGACGCCTTCCACTGTTCGCCGTTCACCTCATCCCCACCGATGTGGAAGTAAGGGTCGGGGAATAGCGCGATCATTTCGCCAAGCAAACGATCCAGGAATTTGTACGTGCTGTCGCGGGTCGGGTCCAAGGCCGGGTCGAACACGCCCCAGTGACGCTCGATGGTGTAGGGGCCGGCGGCACTGCTCAGTTCCGGGTAGCCCACCAGCCAAGCGGTGGTGTGGCCCGGCATGTCGAATTCCGGCACCACGCGGATGCCCCGGTCGGCGGCATAGGCGATCAGGTGGCGGATCTGGTCCTGGGTGTAGAAATGACCGTCGGAGCCCAGCAGGTGCAGCTTGGGGAAGGCCTTGCTTTCGACGCGGAAGCCCTGGTTGTCGCTGAGATGCAGGTGCAGGACGTTCAGCTTCACCGTCTGCATCAGGTCGACGGTGCGTTCTACCGTGTCCATGGGCATGAAGTGGCGCGACACGTCCAGCATCAGGCCGCGCCAGGGGAAACGCGGCTGGTCATGGATGGTGACGGCCGGCACGGCGTAGCCCTGGGGGCCATTGGCCACCAGTTGCACGAAGGTGGCGATGCCGCGGTTGATGCCGATGGACGTCGCCGCCGTGATGCTGGCACCGGTGGGTGTGACCGTCAGGGTGTAGGCCTCATCCTCCTTGGGCGCCGGCACGGCGGCGCTGGCCCGCGTCACCGTCAGGGTGAGGGTCGCCGCACCCGTGACGGGCGCTGCCGCCATGAACTGCCCCGTCTTGGCCGTCAGGTGCTGGATCAGGGTATGCGCCGCCGCTGCCAGGTGCGGATCCGCCGGCCCCGCCAGCGCCACGGTGAAACCGCCATCGATGGCCAACTGCCCCGTGCTGGTGGTCATGGCCGCCGGCAGGGGCATCAGTGCGGCCTCCTGCGCATGGACCAAGGGGGCGAAGCTGGCCATCAGGGCGATGGCGGAAACCAGCAGGGGGATGACACGCATGGGACAGGCGCCTTCGGGGAAACGGTCTCAGGAAATGGCTTGGCTCAAGGCGTCGGCCAGCGGGGCGGCGGGGGTGGCCAGCAGCAGGTGCAGACGGGCGGGGCCGGGCCGGGCGACACCGCGCAGGCCCAGGGCCGCCAGCCGGCCCTCATCCACGCCGGCATCATCGGCCACGCCCAGCAGCAGGCGGGTGGCCCGCGCCTCCACCGCGCGCAGGTTGGCGGCACCACCCAGCGCCGCCAGGACGGCGGCCAAGTCGGGCAAGGGCGAAGACGGGGCCGCCACCAAGGGTTCGGTAATCGTCACCGCCACGGCGCTTCCGACCGGCGGAAGTTTCAGCGCCTGGCGTATCTCCCCCGCCACCTGGTCGGCGATGGGGCCCAGCACCACCTGCAAGGCGGTGGCGTTGGGACGCACCACGCCGCGCGACCCCAGGGCGGACAGCGTCCTCTCATCCACCGCGCGGTTGTCGGCCAGCACCAGACGCAAGCGGGTGGTGCAGGCATCCACCGTACGGATGTTGGCGACACCGCCCAGCGCCACGACGAAACCGCCGCCGCGCCCGCCCTGGACCACCGTTTGGGTGGAGACGACGGGCACCGCCGCATCCTCCCGCCCCAGTGTCTTCAGGTCGAAACGGCGGATGACCAAGGTGAAGACGCCGTAATAGACGGCGAAATAGACGGCCCCCACCGGCAGCAGCAGCCAGGGCCGTGTCGCCTTGCCGAAATTGACGACGTAATCGACCAGACCGGCGGAGAAGGTGAAGCCCAGCTTCACGCCCAGCGCATCCATCACCACCATCGACAGGCCCGTCAGCACGGCGTGCAGGGCGTACAGCGGCGGCGCCAGGAACATGAAGCTGAACTCGATCGGTTCCGTCACCCCGGTCAGGAAGGCGGTCAGCGCCATGGACAGCAGCATGCCACCCACGGCAGCACGCCGTTCCGGCCGGGCCGCGCGGTACATGGCCAGGCACGCGGCCGGCAGGCCGAACATCATCACCGGGAAATAGCCCGCCATGAAGGCGCCGGCGGTGGGATCGCCGGCGAAGAAGCGCTTCAGGTCGCCGGTGGCGCCGTGATAGTCGCCCAGGATGAACCAGGCGACGTTGTTCAGGATGTGGTGCAGGCCGGTGATGACCAGCACCCGGTTAAGCAACCCATACAGGAACAGGCCGAAGGCACCGGACGACAGCACCGCCCGGCTGAGACCGTCCAGCCCCGCCTCCAGGAAGGGCCAGCCGAAACCGAACAGCAGGGCGAACCCTAAGCCGACGAAGCCGGTGGCGATGGGCACGAAGCGCCGCCCGCCGAAGAAGGACAGGAATTCCGGCAGCTTGATTTCGCTGTAGCGGTTATACAGCGCGCCCGCCGCCAGGCCGGACAGGATGCCGGCCGGCATGCCGATCTTGGCCACCGCCTTGATCTTGTAGCTGGACACGGCCGCGTCGGCCGCCGCACCGGTCAGCCCCGCTGCCACCTCGGGCGGCACCTGCAACAGGGCCTGCGCCCCTTGCGTCGCCACCAGGAAGCCGACCACGCCGGCCAGGCCGGCGGCACCGTTATTCTCCCGCGCCAGGCCGACGGCCACGCCGATGGCGAAGACCAGGCCCAGATTGGTGAAGATGGCCTCACCCGCCGCGGCGATGAAGGGGATACCCAGCAAATCGGGCTGGCCCGCGCGCAGCAGCAGGCCCGCCACCGGCAGCACGGCGATGGGCAGCATCAGGGCGCGGCCCAGTTGCTGGATCAGGGCGAAACGGTCGCGCATCTCAGGCGGCTCCCTCGGTAACGGCGGCCACCATGCCGGCGCGCGCCAGCAGGCTGCGCACGGCGGCGGCCGATTCTTGCGCCAACGCCTCGGTGGCCAGGGCCACGCAGGCGGCCTTGGTCAGGGGGCGCAGGGCCGCCTTGATGTCGGGAATGGTGGGCGGCGTCGCCGACAGCTCGGTGACGCCCAGGCCCACCAGCAGGGCCGCCGCCGCCGGGTCGGACGCCAGCGCGCCGCACACCCCCACCCAGCGCCCATGCTTGGCCGCCCCTTCCGCCGTCAGGCGGATCAGGCGCAGCACAGCGGGGTGCAGGGCGTCCAGCCGGGCGGCCAGGTCGGGGTTGCCCCGGTCCATGGCCAGCACGTACTGTGTCAAATCGTTGGTGCCGATGGACAGGAAATCGGCCTCGGTCGCCAGCTGGTCGGCCGTCACCGCCGCCGCCGGGGTTTCCACCATGACACCCAGCTGGTACCGGCGGGGCGTGGCCCAGGGCCTCACGCTCCTGGTCCAGCATGTCGCGCACGGCGCGCACCTCATCCAACGTCGCCACCATGGGCACCATGATGCGGCACTGCCCAACGGGGCGGACGCGCAGGATGGCGCGCAACTGGGTGCGCAAAATCTCCGGCCAGCGCAGGCCGATGCGCACGCCGCGCAGGCCCAGGATGGGGTTCTCCTCACGCGGCAGCGGCAGGTAGGGCAAGGGCTTGTCGCCGCCCACATCCAGGGTGCGGACGATCAGCGGCCGGCCCTGAAGGGCGGTCGCCACCGCCTGGTACTGGGCGGCCTGTTCATCCTCGTCGGGGGCCGTCTGGCGGTCCAGGAACAGGAATTCGGTGCGCAGCAGGCCGCAGCCCTCCGCCCCCCAGGCGACACCCTTCACCGCGTCGGCCACCTTGCCGACATTGGTGTAGACCTCGATCCGGGTGCCGTCGGCCATGACGCACTCAGCCGCCGCCGCCGTCAGGTTGGCCGCCGCCCGGGCCCGGCGCTGGGCCGTTTCCCGTTCCAGCTTGGCCAAATCGTCGGCCGGCGGCTGCACGTGCAGCAGGCCCCGGTCGGCGTCCAGGATCAGCGGCGCATCATCCGGAATGCGCAAGATGGCGGAGCCGCCCGCCACCAGCGCCGGCACGCCCATGGAGGCCGCCAGGATGGCCACATGGCTGGTGGGCCCGCCCCGCGCCGTGCAGAAGCCGGCCAGGCGGCCGGCATCCAGGTTGCTGAGTTGGCTGGGCATCAGTTCCTCCGCCACCAGGATGGCGCCCTGGGGCAGGACCACCGGCTGCGGCTCCCGCCCCGCCAGGGCCAGCATCACCTGGCGGCGCAGGTCGATCAGGTCGGCCGCGCGCTCCGCCATGCGGGCGTTGCCCAGGGCGCGCAGGGCCGCCACCGACCGGTCCGTGACGAGACGCCAGGCCTGGCCGGCGCCAGCACCGCCGGATATGGCGGCCTGGGCGTCCTCCAGCAGGTCGGGATCGTCCAGGATGGCCAGATGGGCCTGGAAGATGTCGCGGCGCTGGGTCTGGCGCGCCTCATCCGCGTGGGTGACGGCGGCCTGAAGACGGGCGCGGACACGCGTGAGGGCGGCGGCCAGCGCCCTTTGCTCCGCCGCCACGCCCTGCCCGGTGGCCGGCACCTCCACCTCTTCCTCCTGCAGGCGGAAGGCGCGGCCCAGCGCCAGGCCCGGGGCGGCGGTGACGGCCCGGATGACGATGGATTCGTCCGAGGCGAAGGGGGGCTCAGGCTCCGCTGGCGCCGCCGGTTCGTCGGGCGGCGGGGCGGCAATGGTGGGCAGGGACGGCACGGGCAGAGTCACAGCCACCGGTACCGGCGTCTCACCCAGACCGGCGGCGATGGCGGCGGCGACGGCGGCGACGGCAGCGGCCGCGTCCGCGCCATCGGCCAGCACGGTCACGGCATCGCCATGACGCAGGCCCAGCGCCATGGCGGCCACGGCACTCTTGGCATTGGCGCGACGGCCCTGCGCCGCCAGGAAGACGGATGCCCCAAAGGGCTTGGCGGCGGCGGCCAGCATGGCCGACGGGCGCGCGTGCAGACCGTGCAGCAAGGGCACCACCACCGACTGTTCGGCCTGTTGCGCCGGTGCCGCATCGACGCCGGCATCCGCCCCACCCTCGACCACCAGGGTCAGGATGGGCTCGCCCGCGCGCACGGCCGTGCCGAACTTGAGTTCGGCCACGACGGCGGGCGGCCCGCCCGCCAGGATGATGGGGGTCAGCAGACTCTTGGCCTCACGGGCCAGCACATCCATGTCGAAATCCAGCAGGGCGTCGCCGGCGCGCACCCGGTCGCCTTCCGCCACATGGACAGTGAAGCCCCGGCCCCCCAGGGCCACGGTCTCCAGCCCGACGTGCATCAGGATTTCCACGCCGCAATCGGCGCGCAGGGTGACGGCATGCCGGGCGCGATGCACCGATATGATCTGGCCGTCACACGGCGCCTTCAGCGTGGAACCGGTGGGATCGATGGCCAGGCCCTCGCCCATCATGCGCTGGGCGAAGACGGGATCGGGCACCTCATCCAAGGGTGCCGCCCAACCGTCCACCGGCGCCAGCAAGGTCAGCCGCGTCATGTGAGCCCCAGAACCGCCTGCCATCGAACCACCCACGCCTTTTCCTCTTTTCCCGACGCCCGGCGGCGCCGTTCCATCCAACCGCAATTCCCGGAAAAGGGGCCCGGACAAGGTGTCCGGGCCGTCTTGAGTTCGGGGAGATTGAGGGCAAAAATCCAAAACGCCCTCATGGGAAACCCGGTGCCCGCGTTGAGAAAGAACGCACCGGGGTACTGGTGGCGGCCGAACCAGCCGGCCGCCACACGCTCAGGAACAGGGAAACGCGACTTAATACTTGAAGTGCGCACCGAAGTAATACTGACGGCCGTTGTCGTAGATGGCACGCGGCTGGTCTGTATTGTTGGCGTAGTACTTCATCAGCTCGTCGGTGATGTTCAACGCCGAGAAGGTCAGGCTGAGATAGTCGTTGACCGGCACGTTGATTGAGGCGTCCAGCGTTCCATAGTTGTCCTGGTTTTCCGCGGAGCTGCGGTCCAGGCCCACCAGGAAGTGCGCCCGGTAGGTGTAGGACAGGTGGGCGCTGATCCAGTCGTTCTCGTAATAGCCCGTCAGGTTGTAGGTGTGACGGGAGTTGCCGATCATCGGGCTGCCGTTTTCCTCGGTGCCATAGGCGTAGGTGTAGTTGGCCTGCACGCCGAAGCCGGCATAGATCGGCTGCTGGATGGCCAGTTCGAAGCCCCGGTTCTTGGCCGCGGTGTTCAGCGGCGTGGTGACCAGGTAGCTGTGGTTGGCCTTGTAGTAGTCGGAATAATAGGTCTGCGGCGCGACGCCGTAGGTCACGTAGGAATTGTAATCCTCATAGAACACGGCGAACGACAGCAGGGCCTGGGGCCCGTAGTACCATTCGAGCGAGGCGTCGTAGTTGGTGGATTCGATGGGCTTCAGGTTGGGGTTTCCGCCCGAACCGGAAGAGGCCACGTCGTTCAGGCTGACGGAGCCGCCCAGCGCGCTGTAGTCCGGGCGCGCCATGGTCTTGGCGACGGCCAGGTGGGCCACCAGATCGTCCTCGATCTCCAGCTTCAAATTGGCGCTGGGCAGGACGTTGACGTAGTCGTGGCTGATGCTGGTCGGCACGTACGGCCCGAACGCGGAGGTGGTGATGGCCCCCGGCGTGCTGGACGTGGCGCTGACGTAGACCAGGCTGTTCACGTTAGTATCGACGAAGCGGACGCCGAAGTTGCCGGACCACCCCGCCCCACCGACATTGGCCATGACGTAGGCGGCGCTGTCCTGTTCCGTGACCTTGAACGAACCCGGCCAGTAGTAGCGCGACGAAGCGTCCTGTCCGGGAATGGGATCCGGGTTGTTGATGCCATAAGCGTTGTCGAAGGCGGCGATCTGCGCCTCGGACAGGGTCCAGATGTTGTTGAGGATGGGACCGCCCAGGTTGCTGGCGTAGCCGCTGGGGTAAGTGCCGCTCGCCGTGGGCGTGGCCACACCCCAGCCGCCGTTGGCGCAGCAGCCACCGTCCACCTTGAACTGGGTGTTGCGCTGGTGGCTGGCGAAACGGACACCGGCCTTGACCGAGTCGAAGATGCTGGACTTGATGGAATACAGGGCGTCCAGCTGCCCGTAATATTCCTGATCGACGGAGGTCAGCACGTCGTTCCAGGCCCAGCCGGTGGCGTAGTTGCCGTTCTGGGTGCCGGTCGGAATGCCGAAGTTGACGGTGGCCGGCGACGACAGACCGTTCAGGGCGTAGCTGGCGGAAGAGGACGCCACCGCCTCGTACGCCGGCTCGCTGGGGGTGTCGCCCAGGCCGTAGGTGTAGCCGAACTTGCCGGTCAGGGTCAGGCGGTCGGTCGCCTGGTACTTCAGGTCCGTGTCGATGTAGGAGGTTTCGGACGCCGCCCCCGGACGGGAGATCTGGTCGTACACGATGGCGTTGGCGACCGACGGGGTGGTGGCCGAGACCAGCGTGTTGTTCTTCACGGTGTAGGCGGTGGGCACGGCCTGCTGCGTGGAGAAGATGCTGGAACCCCAGTACATGAAGTTGCGGTTCACGTTGTCGGCGTCCATGTGGGAATAGAAACCGTTGACGTCCACCGTCAGCTTGTCGGTGGGCTGGAACTCCACATCGAAGTCACCGCCCATGCGCTTGCGCTTCTGCTCGAAGATGGCGGAGCCGATCAGCGTGGGATAGTAAACGCCATTCAGTTCGGGATGCGCCGCCACGGCGGCGTCGGTGGGCGCGAACTGCGAATACCCTAAGATTTCCTGGCCGTCGCGGCGGACGTTGCGTTCCTCATAAAAGGCCTGCGCCATCACGCCGAAGGTGTTGGACTTGTTCTTCCAGGCGAGCATGCCGTTGAACTGGGGCGAGGCCTTGTCGGCCATGTCGCTGTACACGCCCTCGATATCGGCGGCCGCGGTGAAGTCCTGCTTAAAGTCCAGCGGCTTGCGGGTGATGATGTCGACGGAGCCGGCGACGCCGCCCTCCACCAGGTCGGCTTGCTGCGTCTTGTACACCAGGGCCTTGTCGACGATTTCCGACGGCAGCAGCGAATAGCTGACCGACCGGCCGACGGTGGAATACTGGTCCAGCAGGAACCAGTCGCCGGTGGCCACACCATGGCCGTTGATGGTGGTGTTGGTCAGTGAGGGGCTGGAGCCGCGGATGCTGACGCGGTCGGCCTCATCGAAGCCGCCCTCGCCCGAGGCGGCGGACTGGATCATCACGCCGGGCAGGCGTTGCAGGGCGTCGGCCACGTTCTTGTCCGGCAGCTTGCCGATGTCCTCCGCGCTGACCACATCGACCACGGCGGTCTGGTCGCGCTTCACATCGATGCTGTCCTGGATCGACTTGCGAAAACCGGTGACGACGATTTCATCAAGGCCGTCCGCCGCCGGCGCGTCGGCCGCATAGGCGGTGGCCGATACGGCCAGCATCGCCATGACGCTGGCGGAGCCGCGCAGCATCTTTCTCCCAATAACCATCAAACCCTCCTGTGCCCATCTTTTGTGTTTATCGGCGCCGCCCCTTGGCCGCCGGATCCCTACCCGAAGATCCGGCGCTGGCGGGCCTGTGCCCTTTGAAGCGGACATTGCCGCCCTGGGTTGCGGCCCGTCATGCGGGCTTCCAGGTTGGCCGTGCGTTCCGGCATATCAGGCATGAGAGGGGGGCGGGGGCGAAAGGCTGGTTCCGGCAGAATGTCGAAAATGACGGCAAAACCGGGGATTTTGACTGCAACAATCCCTGAAAACCGTAACATTACAGGACATTACTAAAGAACCGGCGCTGGGATCAGATGCGCTCGGCATGGCGCAGGTGCTGTTTCAGCCGGCCCAGGGACTCCCGCACGCCATCCCGTTCCGCGCCGGGGTCGGGGCAGTGGCGCAGCACGAACTCCGCCGTGCGCACCACGTCGCGCCAGCGGGGGTTGCGGGGCAAGGTTTCCACCAGCAGGTATTTGTCCAGCGTGCGGGTCTGCAGGGAACTGCGGTCCATATAGACGCGCCACAGCCCGCTTTCCTCCGCCAGCTCGATCTTGCCCTTGCGTTTGGCGTGGTGCCAGAAGTCCAACGTCAGGGTCATGACATCGACGATGCAGCGGCGGAATTCCTCGTTCGCGTCCAGGTCGTTGGCCGGCTGGGGCGCCACGTCGGGCGCCGGCTCCGGCGGGGCCGGCAAGGCTGGCGGCACAGGCGCCGCGCTGGCCGGCGGCGGCGCGACGGGGAACGGGGACGCCACGGTGGCGGTCATGGGAATCGGTGCCGGTTCGGCCGCCAGGCGGGCGATCTTGGGCGCCACCCGCACCGGCCCGCGGGCCTGGCGCCAGGTCCAGCCGCCGGCGCCCAGGCTGACCAGGGCCAGCCCCCAGGTCCACCAGCCCAGCCAGCCCGACAGGGCCATGCCGCTGGCGTCCACCTGGAATTGCCAGGGCGATCCCGGCACGGAATAGGTGCCCTGGGGCGACAGGCCGCGCGCGGCGGCGGGCTGGTCGGCCGGCTGGCCGGTGGCATCCGTCAGGATGAAACCGATGCCGGGCCGGGCCAAGGCCGCCAGGCGCCGGTCCACCGTGGCCAGCGGCAGGCGGAAGGCCACCACGCCCTCGACGGCGCCGTGGCGCACCACCGGCCGGGCCACCAGCATGCCGATGCCGGCGGCCTCGCCATTGCCGCCGGGTGTGCCGTCCAGCGCCTCGGGGTGCGTCACCACCAGCACCTGGGCGGGATCGTCCACCTTCTGCAGCCGGGCCATGATCTCGCGGAACACCTCGCCCAGCGGCGTGTCGCGGGCGCGGGCGTCGTTCAGATCCTGGCCGAAGGCGCCGTCCTTGCGCAGGCTATAGACCACGCGGCCCAAGCGGTCGATGAGGTAGAGGTCGTCGAACACAGACGACCCGATCATGTCCACGAAGCTGGCATGGAAGCGGTCGTGCACCGCCATGTAGGGGGCCAGCGCCGACGTGGCGCCCTGCTGCTGCGCGTCGCCCTGGGCGAACGCCGTGCGCAGCATGGTGGCCGCCCGTTCCGGATTGGGGGAGATTTGCGCGAAGGCGGAGGCGAAGCCGTAATACCGCCCGACGCTGTAGCCGATGAAGCTGGTGCTGGAGAAGGCGGCACTCTGGTCGCGCGCCGATTCATAAAGGACGCTCAGGTCATGGGCGGCCATGTCGCGCGCGGTGGCCACGGCCGTGTCGGCCCGGTCCGTCACGGCGTACAGCGCCGTCAGCAGCGACAGCCCCAGCAACACCGCAAGCGTGACGAGGCCGGCCGGCGCCCTGATAGCCCACCTGTCAAACCCGACCACCCCAGCCACCCCCTGTTTCTTTGATGGGGACAGGATTACATCCAAATCCCCAAACTTTACTGTTTTTAAATCGGCTTTACCGGCGCACGACCGCGAGCATACCGTCAAAATCGTCAATCCGCAAAGCGGGCCTTGATCGCCGGGGAGCTTGACCGACAATCAGAAGCCCCTGAAATTCCCCGTGGAATCGTCCTGGCGATCCCACAGATCCATCACCGCCCCACCCGTTGGCGGTTGGGCAAGGGCGGGACGGCGCGCGCCGGACCCATTAGAATCCGGCGGCGCATCGTCATGAGTTTCCAGTTCCGGGGACGGCCTTTGATCAGACGTTTCGTTACCAGCATCGCGACCGCGTTTGTAGCCCTGGGCCTGGCGGGAACGGCCATCGGCGCCGACGCCCCACCCACCACCCTGACGGTGCTGGCCGCCATGTCCAGCGGCTGGGTGCGCAACTTCAACCCCTTCAGCGAGACCGGCCGCCTGCCCAGCGTGCGGGAGTTCATCTATGAGCCGCTGGTGGTGTTCAATTCCATGTATGGCGGCCGGCCGGAATGGCGCCTGGCCACCGACTACGCCTTTTCCCCCGACCTGCTGAAGCTGACCTTCAAGCTGCGCGACGGCGTGCTGTGGTCGGACGGCCAGCCCTTCACCGCCGCCGACGTCGCCTACACCTTCGACCTGCTGCGCCGCCACAAGGCGCTGGACACGCTGGACATGGACAACCGCGTGGTGGGGGTGGAGGCGCCCGACGCCCACACCGTGGTGTTCACCCTGAAGAAGGTGAACACCAGCATCGTGTTCGAGATCGTGCGCGTGCCCATCGTGCCGCGCCACGTCTGGTCCAAGGTGGCGGACCCGGTGGCCTTCACCAACGACAATCCCGTGGGCACCGGCCCGATGACGGAGGTGCGGCGCTTCACCCCCCAAATCTACGTCCAGTGCCGCAACCCGGACTATTGGGACGCCACCGACCTGAAGGTCGATTGTTTGAGCTTCCCCCAGGTGCGCAACAACGAACAACTGTTGACCGCCGCTGCCGAGGGGAAGCTGGACTGGTTCGGCGCCTTCCTGCCGGATATCGAACGCACCTACGTCGCGGCCGATCCCAGGCATCACCGCTATTGGTTCCCGCCCGGCGGCACCGTCGCCATCGACATCAATCTGGACAGTCCCTCGCGCGGCAACCGTACCGCCTTCCGCAACGTCAATTTCCGCCGCGCCGTCAGCATGGCCGTGGATCGGCGCGCCATCGTCGACATCGCCGGCTACGGCTATCCCGAGGTCAACGAGTACGCCAGCGGCATCGGCCGCGCCTACCAGGACTGGGTGAACCCGGAGGCTGAGCGCCAGTACGGCCGCTACGCCCATTTCGACAAGAACGGCGCCCAGGCCCTGCTGGCCGAAAGCGGCTTCCGCGACGTCAACGGCGACGGCTATGTCGACAACGCCGACGGCAGCCTCATCGCCTTCGACATCCTGGTACCGGCCGGCTGGACCGACTGGGTCAACGCCACCCAGTTGGTGGCGGAAAGCCTGAACGCCCTGGGCCTGAACGTGCGCGTGTCCACGGTGGAGCCGGCGTCCTGGGCACAGAGGCTGATCAGCGGCGACTACGACATGGCCATCAACGGCCTGTTCCCGGGGGAGACGCCGTATCGCAGCTTCGATACGGGTTTCCATTCCCGCTATAGCGGCAAGACGCGCTTCGCCCCCACCCGCTTCACCGACCCCGACCTGGACAGCGCGCTGGACGCGTTTGTGGCCACCATCGACCCCAGCGAACAGCGCCGCGCCATGGACAGGGTGCAGATGATCATCGCGGCCAACACGCCCTATGTGCCGCTGTTCAGCAACCCGACCTGGTACGAATACAACACCACCCGCTTCAAGGGCTGGTTCAACGCCGACAACCCCGTGGCCCGGCCCGACGTCTTCGACGGCACGCCTGAGCGCCTGCTGCACCTGCTGGCGCTGGAACCGGTGCGGGGGCAGGCGGCGACCGGCGGCTGAGCGGCCTTGTCGCGGAAGGGGCCTCCCGTGTTATTCCAGGGCCCTATCGTGGAGTCGGGACGGCGGAAGAACGGGAAGCGGCATGAGTGTTACGACCGAAAGCGTGGGGCAACGGTTCAAGGGGCTGGACACCTGGTCCACCGCCGACGTGCTGGAGGCCCTGTGGGCGGGGCAGGACCGGGCGGTGGCCGCCTGCCTGGCCGTGCTGCCCACCCTGGGGGCGGCGGTGGACGAGGCCATGGCGCGGCTGGAGCAAGGCGGCCGGCTGATTTATGTGGGTGCGGGCACCTCCGCCGTGCTGGCGGCGCTGGACGGGCTGGAACTGGGGCCCACCTTCGGCTGGCCACGCGAGCGGCTGAGCCTGATCCTGGCCGGCATCTCAGATCTGGCCACCGGGTTCGACGGGTCGGTGGAAGATGACGGGGATGAAGGCGCGCGGCGGGTGGCCGCCACCGGCTGTGGCCCCCTGGACGTGGTGGTCGCCATTTCCGCCGGCGGGCGCAGCGCCTTCACCATCGAGGCCCTGGCCGAGGGCGGGCGGCGCGGGGCGCTGACCATCGCCGTGGCCTGCACGCCCACGGCCCCGCTGTTCGCAGCGGCGGCGCACCGCATCGCCGTGCTGACGGGGGATGAGGTGGTGGCAGGATCCACCCGCCTGGGCGCCGGCACGGCACAGAAGGCCGTGCTGAACCTATTCAGCACCACGCTGATGGTCCGCATGGGTGCGACCTACGACAACCTGATGGTCAACGTCCGCATCGACAATGTGAAGCTGCGCCAGCGCGCCGCCGACATGCTGGTGCGCATCACCGGGTCCAGTGAGGCCGACGCCCTGGCGGCATTGGACCAGGCGGGCGGCGGGGTCAAGACAGCGGCCCTGCTGCTGGCCGGCCACACGGCGGAGGGCGCCGCCCAGGCGCTGGAGACCACCGGCGGACGGCTGCGCGCCGCCCTGGCCTTGCCGCCCGCCTGAAGCGGTCAGGCGGCACGGCGCCAGGGATCGGCCGCCCGGCGCACGTAGGTATCCAGGACGTGGCGCCAGGGAATGAGGAAGGGGAAGATCACGGCGATCAGGCAGGCATCGACCGTGCCCATGAAACTGGGGTCCAGCCGGCCGTCCAGCGACAGCGGCACCGCGATGCGCAGCAGCCAGATGGCCTTCCACGCCATCTCGAACATCAGCAGGGGCAGCATCGCCAGGGGATAGCGCAGGCCCAGCACCGCGAGCAGCCCGACCGCGCACAGCATGGACAGGGTGGCCCCCTGCATCAGTTCCAGGTCCGGCCCCTGGACCAGCAGCTGGGGGGCCATGGCGGCGCCGATGCCGGCGGCCAACAGCAGATAGCCGCCACGCAGCGCGTTCAGGCGGAAAACGGAAACGGTGGGCATCTCGATACTCCTATTTCATTCCCGCTCGAACGACAGGATTTCGCCCGGCTGACAGTCCAGCACCTGGCAGATCGCCTCCAGGGTCGAGAAGCGGACGGCCTTGGCCTTGCCCGTCTTCAGGATGGAAAGGTTGGCGAGGGTGATGTCGATCGCCTCCGACAACTGGGTCAGGGTCATGCCCTTGCGCTCCAGCGCCGCGTCCAGCGTGACGATGATGGGCATGGGTCAGACGGTCCCTTCCAGATCGTCCCGCATGGCCGTCCCCGCCGCGAAGATACGGACCAGCACGAAGACCATCAGGACGGCGATCCAACCGCCCGGTGAGACGCCGCCCTCGGGCGCCGCGGCCCCCAGGGCGGGGAAGGATTGGCGGATGAGGAAGCCCGGGATGTCCAGCAATTGCAGGACCAGCAGGGCCCAGCCGATGCACCGCAGCCGGTCGGTGTTGGCGGCGATGAAGGGGTCGCCGGCCGATACCGTGGCGACCATGGCCCCCAGGGTGCGCAGCAGGACGGCCGTGGACACCGCCATGGCGATGCCCAGCACCAGCAGCCAGCGCAGGCCCGCCGTCCGTTCGGCCAGGTCGATGGCCGCGCCGTCGCCCAGCAGCAGGGTGGTGAATTGCCCGGCCATCAGCCAGGACGCGGCCAGGCCGGCCACCAGCGCCAACAGGCAGACCAGGTTGGCGGCCGAGGCAAGCCGCACGGCCAGCGCCGATGAGTGAATCAAGGTGGTGCGTTTGTTCATGATCGATCTCCTTATCGAAAAACGATAAACACTGAAGACCATCATCGTCAACTGGATTTATCGAAAAACGATAAGGCCATCAAGCTGCCGGGACAAGAGCGACAGGCCCGTTGGTCTGTTTCTGGCCTCGTCCTGGTCTGCCACTGGTTCCGTCAGCGGTGGCACCCTGGAATGCCATCTCACAAGGAAGTTAACTAATTGATATGTTTATTAAATATGAAATGACTTTGACGATTTCAGCGTTGTTTTCGGCACACTTCCCGCGCTCTGGCGAAATTTTCCCGCGTTGCCATCGCCCTCGCCCCTTCCCATCTGGTCTTCTTCTGGTATTGTCCCTACCTGAGAGAGGCGCAGGGATAAACGGACCAGCGGCATGGACGAGATTCTTTTCATGGGTGTGGATGGCGGCGGCACCGGCTGCCGCGTGCGGCTGAGCAACGCCGACGGCGATCGCCTGGGCGAGGGCCAGGGCAGTGCCGCCAACATCCGCCTGGGCCTGGAGGTCAGCTGGGGCGCCATCCTGGTCGCCGCCGACCAGGCGCTGGCCCAGGCCAGCCTGACCCGTTCGGCATTCCCCCGCATCCATGTCGGCCTGGGCCTGGCCGGCATCTGCAAGCCGGCGGACGAACGCGCGGTGGAGGGGGCGGCGACGGCGTGCGCCGGCCAGCCCTTCGCCTCCACTTCCGCCCGCAACGACGCCCACACCGCCTGCCTGGGCGCCTTTGAGGGCGAGGACGGCGCCATCCTGATCGCCGGCACCGGCAGCATCGGCTACGCCCTGGTAGGCGGCGTCGGGCGGCCCATCGGCGGCTGGGGGTTCGAGGTGTCGGACGAAGGCAGCGGCGCCTATCTGGGGCGGGAGGCGGTGCGGGCAGCATTGCGCGGCCATGACGGCCTGGGGCCCGACAGCGCCTTCACCCGCCATGTGATGGAGCGGATAGGCGGCGACCCCGCCGCCGTGGTGGCGTGGGTGGGCGCCGCCAAGCCCGGCGACTACGGCACCTTCGCCCCCCTGACCCTGGATTTCGCCGCCGCTGGCGACGCCGTGGCGGCAAGCCTGGTGGCGGAATCGGCCGACCGGCTGACGACCCACGTCCGCCGCCTGGTGGAACTGGGCGCGCCGCGCGTCTGCATGATGGGCGGCCTGGCGCCGGTGATCGAGCCATGGATGGCGCCCTGGGCGCGCCGCCTGCTGGTGCCGGCCCGGGGCGACGCCCTGGACGGCGGCCTGTGGCTGGCCCGCCAGGCGGCCGGCGTGATGGCGCGGGAGCGCGCGGCATGACCACGGCCGATCTCACCACCCTGTCCAGCGACGACCCCCTGCCCCTGTACCGGCAGTTGGCCCGCCATCTGCGCCGCATGATCGCCAACGGCGCCTTGCAGGTGGAGGACGCGCTGCCGGGCGAACGCGACCTGGCGCGGCGCTTCGACGTCTCGCGCGTCACGGTGCGCAAGGCCCTGCAATCCCTGGCCGATGAGGGGCTGCTGCAACCCCGCGCCCGCGCCGGCACCTATGTCAGCCGCGCCATCCATGTGGAACAGCCGCTGTCCACCCTGACCGGCTTCAGCGAGGACATGGTGCGCCGGGGGCTGGAGCCCTCCTCCCGCTGGCTGGCGCGCGGCACCGGCCCGGCGGCACCGGATGAGGCCATGGCCCTGGGCCTGGCCCCCGGCGCCAAGGTCAGCCGACTGAAGCGCCTGCGCCTGGCCGACAACGTGCCGCTGGCGGTGGAAACCTCCGTCATCCCGCACGCCTACCTGCCCAACCCGGAACAGGTCACCGGCTCCCTCTATGAAACCCTGCGCCGCCAGGGCTATGCCCCCCACCGCGCGGTGCAGCGCCTGACCGCCGTGGTGCTGAGCGAGGGGGTGGCGCGATTGCTGGACACCCCCGCCGGTGCCGCCGCCCTGGCCATCGAGCGCCGCAGCTTCCTGGCCAGCGGGGCGCCCTTGGAACTCGTCCGCTCCCACTACCGGGGCGACGCCTATGATTTCGTGGTGGAGCTGTCGCTGCCGCCGCACACCGATGCAACCGACCCACAGGATTTGTCATGAGCACGCTTAAGGCCACCCCGCTGATGGCCCTTGAGGCCGCCGAGTCCGGCGCCGCCGCCGCCCGCCAGATCGACCGCGCCGCCCCCCTGTTCCGCGATTTGGGCGCCCGCCTGCGGGCCCTGAAGCCCAAGGTGGTGATCACCTGCGCGCGGGGCAGTTCCGACCACGCCAGCGCCTATGGCAAGTACCTGATCGAGACGCGCCTGGGCCTGCCCGTCGCCTCCGTCGGGCCGTCGGTCGTGTCATTGTACAACGCGCCTTTGCAGGTGGAGGGCGCCCTGTTCGTGGCGGTATCCCAGTCGGGCCGCAGCCCCGACCTGCTGCGCCTGGCGGAAGCGGCCAAGGCCGGCGGCGCCCTGGTGGTGGGCTTCGTCAATGACGAGGAATCGCCCCTGGCCCAGTTGGCCGACGTGTTCATCCCGCTGTGCGCCGGCCCGGAAAAGAGTGTGGCGGCCACCAAGTCCTACCTGACCGCCTGCGTCGCCTTCCTGCAACTGGTGGCCCATTGGCAGGAGGATGCGGCCCTGCTGGACACCGTGTCCAAGGTGCCGGGCTGGCTGGATGCCGCCGTGGGCCTGGACTGGTACCCCGCGCTGCGCCGCCTGGAACTGGCCACCGGCCTGTACGTCCTGGGCCGGGGCATCGGCAGCGGGGCGGCGGCCGAGATCGCCCTGAAGTGCAAGGAAACCTCGCGCCTGCACGCCGAGGCGTTCAGCGCGGCGGAGGTGGTGCACGGCCCCTTCGCCCTGGTGGGTCCCGGCTTCCCCATCCTGGCGCTGACCCAGCACGACGTGACGGCGGAGGTGACGCGCGGCACGCTGGCCAAGGCGGCGTCCTTGGGCGCCCCCATCCTGGCGACCGAAGAGGGGATCGAGGGCGTCGAGGCCCTGCCCGTAGTGCCCGGCCTGCCGCCGGAGGTGGGCCCCCTGGCGGCGGTCGCCAGCTTCTACATGGCCATCCACAAGGTGGCGCGCATGCGGGGCCTGGACCCCGACGTGCCGCCCAACCTGCGCAAGGTGACGGAGACGGTGTGATGCGCCAGTTCTTCCAGGGCTGCCCCGTCTTCACCGGTGAGGCCACGCTGACCGATGTCGGCGTGCTGGTGGAGGGCGGCCGGGTGCTGGACCTGCGCGCCCAAGCCCCCGCCGGCGTGCCGGTGGTGGCCCTGCCCGAGGACGGGCTGCTGGCCCCGGGCTTTGTCGACGCCCAGGTCAACGGCGGCGGCGGCGTGCTGTTCAACGACACGCCCACGATTGCGGGCGCGCGGGCCATCGCCGCCGCCCACCGGCGTTTCGGCACCACCGCCCTGCTGCCCACCTTCATCACGGATGCCGCCGGCAAGTGGCGTCTGGCGGTGGACGCGGCGGCGGCGGCGTCCCAGGTTCCGGGCGGCGGCGTGGTCGGCATCCACCTGGAAGGGCCGTTCCTGAATTTGGAACGGCGCGGCGTGCATGAGGCTGCCTATGTCCGGGCCCCCACGGCCGAGGATATCGACTTCCTATTGGGCCTGCCGGCGCGCTTCCCCACGGGCCGCGTGCTGTTGACCCTGGCCCCCGAAGTGGTGGGCGACGACGTGCTGGAACGCCTGGCCCAGGCCGGCGTGATCCTGGCCGGCGGCCATTCGGCGGCCGGCTATGCCCGCACCCGTGCCGCGCTGAACCACGGCCTGACCGGCTTCACCCATTTGTTCAACGCCATGCCGCCGTTGATGAACCGGGAACCGGGCATCGCCGGGGCGGCCCTGGCGGCGGGGCAACAGGGCTGGTGCGGCGTCATCGCCGACGGCGTGCATGTGCATGAGGCCATGCTGCGCCTGGCCCTGGGGGCCAAGGGGCCGGACCGCCTGTTCCTGGTGACCGACGCCATGTCGCCCACCGGCACGGATGCCCAGGAATTCGAGCTGTACGGCCACACCATCTACCGCCGCGACGGCCGCCTGGTGACGGCCGACGGCGTCCTGGCCGGGGCCGACATCGACATGGCCGCCGCCGTGCGCGGGGCCGTGCGCCTGATGGGGGTGACGCCGGAGACCGCGCTGTCCATGGCGGGGCGCGTGCCGGCGGATTTCCTGGGCCTGGCCGATCTGGGCCGCATCGGCGCCGGCGCCCGCGCCGACTTCGTCCTGCTGTCGCCGGAATTGGGGGTCCGCGACGTCTGGGTGGCCGGGATCAAGAACTAGGGGGATCAGATGAAACGGAACCATTCCGCGGAAGAGATCGCGCAATGCCTGGCCCGCGCCGACAGCCTGATCGGGGACGGCGCCAAGGTGGTGGATGTGGCCCGCATCCTGGGCGTCAGCCGCATGACCTATTATCGCTGGCGCCGCGACCAGACGGCAACACCGGTGGCCGACCTGCACAACCGGGTGCTGCGGCTGGAGGCGGAGAACGCCGCCCTGCGCCGCCAGTTGGCCCAGATCACCGGCCGCACGCCGGATGCCCAAGGTTTGGGCATCGGCGAATTCGCCTAAACCTTGCGCATTTTCCCCTGCGCGCCCCGACCGTCGCAGGCATACTGGCGGCTTGGGGACGGGCTGACGGGGTGATGGGGACATGGCGGAAGGGCTGACCAAAAGCCTGGGCGGGCTGCATCTGTGGGGCATCGCCGTCGGCCTGGTGATCTCGGGCGAGTATTTCGGGTGGAGCTACGGCTGGGCCCAGGCGGGCACCCTGGGGTTCCTGGCCACCACCGTGCTGGTGGCGGTGCTGTACACCACCTTCATCTTCAGCTTCACGGAGCTGACCACCGCCATTCCGCATGCCGGCGGGCCCTTCGCCTACAGCCACCGCGCCTTCGGGCCGCTGGGCGGCTTCATCGCCGGCACCGCGACGCTGATCGAGTTCGTCTTCGCCCCGCCAGCCATAGCGCTGGCCATCGGCGCCTATCTCAACGTCCAGTTCCCCGGGCTGTCCCCCAAGATCGCCGCCGTCGGCGCCTATGTCGTGTTCATGGGCCTGAACATCGCCGGCGTCACCATCGCCGCCACGTTCGAACTGTGCGTCACCCTGCTGGCCATCGGCGAACTGCTGGTGTTCATGGGCGTGGTGTCGCCGGGCTTCACCTGGGGCCACTTCACCGCCCACGGCTGGGCTGGCGACGGCCCCTTGGCCGCGACATCCCTGGGCGGCATCTTCGCCGCCATCCCCTTCGCCATCTGGTTCTTCCTGGCGATCGAGGGGGCGGCCATGGCGGCGGAGGAGGCCAAGGACCCCGCCCGCACCATCCCCCGCGCCTATATCGCCGGCATCCTGACCCTGGTGGCGCTGGCCTTCGGCACCATGGTGCTGGCCGGCGGGGTGGGCGACTGGCGCGATCTGGCCAACATCAACGATCCCCTGCCCCAGGCCATGAAGGCGGTGGTGGGGTCGGACAGCGGCTGGCTGCACATGCTGGTGTGGATCGGGCTGTTCGGCCTGGTGGCCAGTTTCCACGGCATCATCATGGGGTATTCCCGCCAGATCTTCGCCCTGGCCCGCGCCGGCTTCCTGCCCGTGGCCTTGAGCCGCCTGCACCCGCGCCGCCGCACGCCGCACTGGGCCATCCTGGCCGGCGGGGCGGTCGGCATCGCCGCCATCTTCTCCGACGACGTGCTGGCCTTCGGCGGCCAGCCGCTGACCGCCAACATCGTCACGCTGTCGGTGTTCGGCGCCATCGTCATGTACATCATCAGCATGGCCAGCCTGTTCCGCCTGCGCCGGCTGGCGCCGGGCCTGGACCGCCCCTTCCTGGCACCGGGATACCCGCTGGTGCCGGCCATCGCCCTGGGCCTGGCCGTCCTGTGCCTGGTCGCCATGGTCTATTACAACCTGCTGGTCTTCGGCGTGTTCGTCGCCCTGTTCGCGGCGGCGTGGGCGTATTACCGCCTGACCGCCCACCAGCGGGATGAGGCGCCGGTGGCCGAGGTGGTGACGGAAACGGCCGTTCTGAACAACAAACGGCCCAGACCTGAGGTCCGGGCCGTTTTCGAATTCCGTACAGGGCAAAACCGACCTCAGCGCACCAGCATGCTGTTGGTGATGCCGGGCAGGTGCTCCTCCAAATCGGGGCGGCCCAGGCGGCCGGCCATCTCGGCGCGGATTACCTTCAGGCGTTCCAGGTACTGTTCGGCCTCATCGCCGGCGGTGTCGTTCAGGATCAGGCTGTCGCTGCTCCACCGCTCGATCAGCGGGTCGAGATCGGCGATGCGTTCCTGCAGGATACGGGTGTACGCGGCGTTCTGGCTCATGACTTCCTCCGGCGTTGATACCCTTCAAGGCTTTCAAAAACAGGGCGGATCGGCAACAGGGCATTGGTTAATGCCCCTAAGCCGAAAGCCCGTAAGCGACAATGCGCCCTATGCGGTCCGACTAGGTTGCCTCGGCTAGGTCCCAATTATGGACCCAACCCAGATCCGCAGTATGGACAAGGCGCGGGGCACACCTATGAAATAAAGTCGTTTCGCACTGCACAATAATAAATTTATGCTGATAACAGCGGATTTCAAATACGGCGGCGAATTATGCGATCACAAAATCAAATCCACCACAGATTGCATGAAGACTTCGCCGCCATGTTCATCGGTACATTGTTTGTCTCGCTGGGCACCACGCTGTATGCGAAGTCGACGTTGCTGGTGGGCAGTGTCGCTGGTGCGGCGCTGCTTTTGCAATATGTGACCGGCACGGGGTTCTGGCTGATCTTCTTCGTGCTGAACCTGCCCTTCTATGTCCTGGCGTGGAAACGCATGGGCTGGCGCTTCACCATGCGCACCTTCATCGCCGTTTGCCTGGTGACGGTGGAAACGCGGCTGACACCCGGCTGGATGGATTTCGCCGTGCTGAATCCCATCTATGCGGCCTTGGCCGGCGGCGGCCTGATCGGCACCGGGCTGCTGATCCTGTTCCGCCACCGCATCGGCATCGGCGGCATCAACATCCTGGCCCTGTATCTTCAGGAACGGTTCGGCCTACGCGCCGGCTATGTCCAACTGGGCCTGGACGCCATAATCATGACGGCGGCGTGCTTCGTGCTGACGCCGGACCGGCTGGCCCTGTCGGTGATGGGCGCCTTCATCGCCAACATGATCGTGGCCATCAACCACCGCGGCGACCGCTATCTGGCGCTCAGCAGCGACCTGGCCCGCCGCGAAAGGCCGCCGGCCGCGGCCTAACAGGGTGCGGAAAAAGGCTTGTGCGTGGCGAGCGACGGGAAAATTCGGTCAGATTAGGAAAAGCCGAGGCGAGATAGCGGCGCTATCTAACGAGGGTTTGACGCGAGATGACCGAAAGTTTCCCGAGCGCAGCAGCACAATGATTTTTCCGCACCCTGCTAAAGGCCGGCCGCGTCCGTACGGGCGAAGATACAGGTGTCCTGCGGCTGGCCGGCGGCGTTCAGGCGCTCATGGCGCAACCGCCCCTCCAGGACGAAGCCCAGCCGCCGGGCCACCGCCACGCTGGCCCCGTTCGCCACATCGGTCCAGATCGCGACCCGGCGGGCAGCCAGCACTTCAAAGGCGGCGCGCGTCAGCGCCCGCGCGGCGGCGGTGGCGTGCCCCCGGCCCAGGGCCGACGTCCGGACCCAGTATCCCAGCTGAAAGGTGCGCGCCGGCCAGTCGATATGTTCCAGCGCGCAACCGCCCAGCACCGCGTCATCGGCGCTGATCAGGGCATATTGCAGGCGGGTTCGCCCATCGAACGCGGCCGACCATTGCGCGATGCGCGCCCGGACCAGATCCACCGACCCGTCCATGTCACCGATGCCCACCCAGCGCCGCAGGGCGGGCCGGCTCTCCTCCAGCGCGCCCCACAGGGACGGCGCATCGTCAGGATGAAAGGGCCGCAAGGAAAACCCGTCGGCCTGGATCAGCAATGGAGGTTCGGTCATGCCTTATCTTACGCCGGCTGCATGGGCGCCGCCGCCATTCCGGCCCTCAGCGCGCCATCAGGCCGTCGGCCACCCGGGGCAGGCGGGCATCCAGGTCCGGCCGGCCCATGCGGCCCACCATTTCCGACCGTATGGCCCGCAAGCGCTCCACGAATTCCGCCGCCTCGTCCCGGGCCATGCCGCTCAGGATGAAATGGCCACTGGTCCAACGGGCGATCAGGGGATCGAGATCGGCGATATGTTCTCTTAAAACAAGAGCGTAGGTGCTGTTCTGGTCCATGAAAACCTCCCACCTTGGATCTCCATGGAAATCCCGGGGAGGTTTTCAGGCAACTGAGCAATAGTATTGGGTGGCGTTATTGACATGGGTCAAGTATTTGGACCCATTCCAATGTTAGCGCCACCATCAAGAGTGCGCCGTCCCTTTGCCGCCCAGCACCTGGTTCAACAGCCAGGCCAGGCGCACGCCGGCCATTTCCAGGCGCATGCGGGCCAGCGGCCACGCCGACGTCTCATAACCGCCCGCCAGGCCTTCCTTGCCGTCCGATTCCGGCGCCGGCAGGAAGCCATAGACCACGTCACGGGCCAGGCCGTGGCTTTCCTCGCCCCAGGCCTGGACGTCCTGGTCCAGTCCGCCCAGCCCAGCCTTCAGCGGCGTGTGCGGCGCCCAGGCCTTGGCGTCGGCGAGCGAGATGCCCTGTTCCAGCGTGCCGGCGGCCGCCTTGGCCTGGGCCAGGTCGATGGAATAGTCCTTGTTGACGCTGAGGCCCAGCTTGCGATCGACGATGCCCTCATCCCACAGGGAATGCAGGTTCAGGCGGCCGTTCCGGTCCTCGCCGAAATAGCGGACCTTGACGTCGTTGCCGCCCTTGTCGTGGTCGCGCTCGCTGGCATGCAGGGGCTGATGCAGGTCACCCACCAGGTGCACCACCCATTTCAGCGCAGCCAGGCGGGCCTCGGGCGTGGCGTGGGCGTCGGCCAGGATGCGGGCCTGTTCCGGCAGACGGGCGATGACGCAATTGTCGCCGGCGCAGTCGCGCGCGGCGTCATAGCCCGGCGCCTCCACCGGCACATCGACATAGTGCCAGGGCAGGGTCTTGGGCAGGCCGCCCTTGTCCTCCGGAATGTGGCCCACGGTGTCCGGCCAGGACGCCACCTCATCCAGGGTGTGATGGCCTTCCAGGGCCAGCAGCTGTTCCACCACCGCCTTGGCCTTCGGGCTCAGCCGATCCTGCGCGATGTCGCCGACGATGGCGTGCCCGTTGGGGCCCCAGGCCAGGGCCGGGCCGGCGCTCAGGACGGTGGCGGACAGGAAGGCGGCGGCAAGCAGGCGGCGCGTGGCGGTCATCTGGGGTTCCCGGTCTGGCTGAAGAGCGCCCAAGGTAACCGGCGAACGTTGCGCTGTCATGTCAGAGAAGTTGACCGCATGGTCAAAAAAAATGGCCCGCAAAGGGGCCACTTTTCAAACTGATGCGGAATTTGGTGCCCCCGGTCGGACTCGAACCAACACGACCTTGCGGCCAACAGATTTTGAGTCTCGTCCAACAGAATTTTCCCGGATTGGGGGAATTTTCCGCCCATATGTCATTGCCTTGATTTAACACGCATTATAGGCTTTCCCAGTTTTCCGATAACGGGGCGAAAACCCCTGGATTGCCGCTACGGTGAGTCCTGGGTGAGTCCAAAACCGTGAGTCCTGGGGGTTTTGATGCAGGCGAAAATCACCAAAAAACTGGTCGACCAGATGCAGCCCGGACCGACCGATATCCTGGTGTTCGACACCCTCCTGAAGGGCTTCATCCTGAAAGTCACGCCGCTGGGCGCCAAGACATACCTGGTGCGCTATCGCATGGGCGGCCGGGCCACTCCCCTGCGCAAATACACCATCGGGCGCCACGGCTCCCCCTGGACGCCGGACAGCGCCCGTACGGAGGCGGAGAAGCTGCTGGCCAAGGTGCGGCAGGGCACCGACCCGGCGGTGGAGAAAAAGGAACGCCTGGCCCAGGGCTTCACGGTCACCGAACTGGCGGACCGCTACCTCTCCCAGCACGTCGATATGAAGAACAAGGCGACCACGCAGAAGGAGTTCCGGCGCCTCGTCGAAACGATCATCAAGCCCGAGCTGGGCACCCGCGCGACGGCATCCATCACCCGGGGCGACATCTCCGCCCTGCACCACCGGCTAAGGGCGACGCCCCGCCAAGCCAACCACGTCCTGTCCGTGCTGTCCAAGATGTTCAGCCTATCGGAGGTGTGGGGCTTCCGCCCCGACAACACCAACCCGTGCCGGCTGATCGAGCGCTATCGGGAAACCGCCCGCGAGCGCTTCCTGTCCGACGACGAAGTGGTGGAGGTGGGCAAGGCGGTGGCCGCCGCGGAACATGACCGGACGGCGCACGACTCGGTCCTGAACGCCATTCGCCTTCTGCTTCTGACCGGCTGCCGCGTGGGTGAGCTTCTGGCCTTGCGCTGGACAGACATCGACCTGGAGGCGGCCCTCCTCCTCATCCGCGATGCCAAGGCCGGCGCCCGGGCCCACCCCATCGGCGCCGTCGCGGTAGCCTTCCTGACGGAGATGGGGCGGACATCGCCATGGGTACTGCCCGGCATCCAGGACGCCAACAAGCCGCTGGCGGCGAACTCGCTGAGCCACACCTGGGGCCGCATCCGCACCAAGGCCAAGCTGGAGGACGTCCGCCTGCACGACCTCCGCCACACCGTCGGGACCTACGCCGGCCAGACGGGTGCCAACGCCTTCCTGGTACGCGACAAGCTGGGACACAAGACCCTGAACCGCGCCGGGATTGTCGGAGGCTTTCACTCCTGAGAGACTGAAGCCACGATGAGCAAGACGACGAACAAGTTTTCCCCCGAAGTTCGTGCCCGCGCGGTGCGGCTGGTGTTGGATCACGAGAAGGATCATCCGTCCCGTTGGGCGGCGGTGATGTCGATCGCGGCGAAGATCGGCTGTTCCGGACAGACGCTGAACGAATGGGTGAAGAAGGCCGAGGTTGAAGCAGGCACGCGGGCCGGTGTTCCCAGCGATGTCGCGGAACGGCTGAAGGCGCTGGAACGGGAGAACCGGGAACTGCGCCAAGCGAATGACATCCTGCGCAAGGCGAGCGCGTATTTTGCGGCGGCGGAGCTCGACCGCCGGTTCAAGCCATGATTGCCTTCATCGATGAGCATCGGGGTGCGCACGGGGTCGAGCCGATCTGCCAGGTGTTGCCGATCGCCCCGTCGACCTATCACCGGCATGCGTCGCGGCGTTCCAACCCGGACCGCCTGCCGGCGCGGGCCAAGCGGGACACACGGTTGAAGGTCGCAATACGGCGGGTGTTCGACGAGAACTTCGCCGTCTATGGCGTGCGCAAGGTCTGGCACCAGCTCAAGCGGGAGGGCCAAGCCATCGCGCGTTGCACGGTCGCCCGGCTGATGCGGGACCTGGGCCTGCGAGGTGTGATCCGGGGCAAGCCGGTGAGGACGACGGTGAGCGACAAGGCGGCACCCTGTCCGCTGGACCATGTCAATCGGCAATTCCATGCGCCCCGGCCGAACATGCTGTGGCTGTCGGACTTCACCTACGTTGCCACCTGGCAGGGCTTCGTCTACGTGGCCTTCGTCATCGACGCCTACGCCCGGCGCATCGTCGGCTGGCGGGTATCGCGGACGGCCCATGCCGCCTTCGTGCTCGACGCACTGGAGCAAGCCCTGCATGAACGGCAACCGGCCAAGCACGGCGGCCTGGTTCATCATTCGGACAGGGGCGTTCAATACGTCAGCATCAAGTACACCGAGCGCCTGGCGGACGCCGGGATCGAGCCCTCGGTCGGCAGTGTCGGCGACAGCTACGACAACGCCCTGGCGGAAACCATCAACGGCCTCTACAAGGCCGAGGTGATCCACCGGCGTGGGCCATGGCGATCCTTCGAGGCCGTCGAATACGCCACCCTGGAATGGGTCGATTGGTTCAACCACCGGCGGATCCTGGGCCCCATCGGCAACATCCCACCCGCCGAAGCTGAGGCTCGCTTCCACGCCATGACGGACACCCCGGCGATGGCCGCCTGACTCAAACCAAACGGCCTCCGACAATCCCGGCGCGGTTCATGGCTTCGCCATAGAATGGCCAAGAGCATCACACCCGGCGCACAACTATGGCCTGTGAGCATGGATAAAAACCCTTGCCGGGTTACGCTCACAGTGGGACAATACGGAGAACTAGAATATTTACTTTACGTTACCGTCGCCGTCAATCAGTCCGATAGCCGGGCGGCACCAAGCAAGGTTTCTGGCGCTGCCCATCGCCATCACCGCTTCTAGGATCGCTTGGTGCCATGTCTAAGCAGCAGTCGCCCTTCGCCGTCTTTTTCGCTCTACGCAATGCGTTGGAGCATAATCCGGCGACCGTCTACAAGGCGGTCTACCTGGGTGAGATGGTCGATGCCGTTCGGCGTTTCGGTTGGGGCGTCGAGTGCCATGATCTTGATGTCGATACCCCAAGCCTCACGAAATATATTGAAGTTTTCCTCAAATCACCGAGCCTAATTTTAATTTGGTGCGACGTACATCAGGCACGACTTGCCAAACAAATCGCAGAACTAGCAAAGAAAGTTTCGCCCGAAACTCCCGTATTAGTCTACGGCAGAGCGACGGCTTTTATGCCTCAATATTTTGAGCGGCCTCCATTTGATGCCATTCATGTGAGCGGCGACCGCGAGGCTGCCATCATTGATTATATTGAGACAATAGGAACTTCCCGCCCGCCAGCCGGATGGTCAATATTCTCCCCAGAAGAAAAGCGTTATGTGCGCCATCAAGGGCAGCGACTTGCACCTGCCAACTGGCCAGTGCCAAGCCTCGTTGATCTTCCATTAGATAAGTACGCGGAATTTACGCGGAACACCCATGGAAAAGATTATCGGACACGGTTAGCAATAACCGTGTCCAAAGGATGCGACTTTGGCTGTGCGTATTGTGGCGCCCCTCAGGAAGAGGGAGCCATAGACAGGCGCCGCCCTATAAGTCATGTCTTCAAATGGATTGACGAATCTGGCTTTAAAAAGCGCAGCGAAACTCTTCACCTATTTGCATCGACACTTTTTGCCAATCGCACCTGGATGAGGGATTTCTGCAACGAATATATTCGGCGCGGCGATACCTTCACCTGGCGTGGCGTAACGACGATCAAATCTCTGCTCAATGAAGAGATCATTCATCTTGCAGGAAAGGCTCGCTGTATTGAGTTGGCGGTAGGCATTGAAACACTCTCGCGTTCCCACGACAGAACGGCAAAATCATCGATCTCAGAGCTTGAATCTGTCATTAAGATGGCACGTAATAGCGGCATCCGCCTAAAGGGCTTGGTGATGCTAGGGTATCCTGGACAAAATGAGGACGATGTCCTTCGTCTCGAGGAGTTTGCTCAAGAATGGGGCATTATGCTTCGCTACACTGGATATACCCCGCTACATCAGCTTCGCTCTAAAACAGCGGTGGAATTGGATGCCATCACCATTGAGTCTTATGATCGGCGAACTTATTTTGACGCTGAGGCAACTGATCTTTCAGCCGATTTCTTCTTTGAAAGAATTGTACGGAATGGGGGATATTATGTTCCATCCGACATGAATGCGCTCTCTGTGTAAGAATCTGCAAAAAGGTAGGACAACTACATGATTGGCCCAAGACATGAACGAAAATACGGATGAGCGATTAGATTGCCCCGAAGATCCATCTTTATACATAATATGGTACCGCGCTCGCGCAAAAGCATTTGGTCATGATTTTGCTGTATCGAGAATAGAAAAAGAAGAAAGAACGGAATATAGAAAAGAAATGCGTTATGCCATTTCTGGGATAGGTGTTCTAGTGGCCGGCCTCTCAATATCAGATGTCGGAATCTCTGATTCTCTTGGAAAGTTACTGTCCGATTTATTTCATTTAGAATTCGAAAAATATGTTGGAGAAACACTTTCTTTTTTATCGAAATTTTTCATCGCCGCGTCGGCATTAATTTCCGTGTACTCCTTATATCTCTCAGTAATGTCTAAGAGGTCGACGCTAATATCATCACAAGATCGCCACAGGACAATGAACTCTTTGTGCCTATCAATCGCTCAGAAAACAAGACAGCCGGAATCTGGACTATTTGACGAAGAATACAAGAAGCATCTGGTTCACTTTTTAAATGACCAACTCAGAGATATTCTAACCATCGGAGAATCCCCGGCAGACTGCGATTACGCACGTGCTCATAATATGATGGCTAAAATTATGAGAGAAAAGACAACAGGGGTTGCGCAAACATTCACACCAAATGTACAGGGGAAACACCCTGATATTCCGCCAAATGATCCCTCCCCCGCCCAGGCCGGGAACGAAAATTCAGAATGCCATAAGAAGAATCAAAATAAAAGCATTCTTGGATTAGCTATCTCTCGCTTTCGCAAGATTTTCGAACGCCATTAAAATGGTTACGGGCCAATCTCTTTAATCCAGGGTCAATTCTTCCTAATGCACCACGAAGTACGTCTCCCCACATTATGTAATTCCCATCATGGTCTTTAGATGGCTCCACCCCTAAAACCCTGAAAGATAATTCAGGCATAGAATTAACCGTTTCAAGGAAACGCTTCTCATCAGAATTCGCCTGATCAACACATTTTTTTATTTTTTCATGATCTGCGCGAGCAAGCGCTTCTGCCGGAGCCATTGATTCGGGTACGCTCTTTTTATCACCCATACACATCTCCATTATGGAATAATCTATCTCACATTATTCAAATATTTGCAATTGATATATTATATCATAAATTCGCATTGAGATTGGCCGAAGCTAATTGGATATTAGCCGCAAGCTCCTGCCTGTCCCAACTTGATATCGCCCAACCCGAATGGACCAGCAGCCCCAGCGCTAAACGTGCTGGCCGTTATGTTCGAGGGCACCGGCGAGTAGCCCGTCCAGCCATAGCAGGTAGTCGTGCGCCGTGGTTCCCGGCAAGCGGGCCCAGTCGCCGCGCACAAACACTTCCATCGCCGCATCAAGGTTGCCGGGGAACGTGACGAGGAACCGCGCGATATCCTCGCGGGCGGCCTGAATCACCTCCGGCACAGAATCCTCAATGAAGGCGTATACCGAGTCCTCAAGCTCCGGGCCGTTGATCGTGTAGTCCTGATTCAGGTAGGCCCGGATGAGCTGGTACAGTTCCGGAAAATCCTGCTCCGTCGCGTGCTCCATCATGCTTCCCTCAGATGGATGGATAGGCGGTGAGAATATAGTACGTCTTGCTGGTCCCGGCAGGCGTCACGCGCCGCAGCACCACCAGCACTTCGCTGGTGCGGGTCATCACGCCGCTGGCGCGGGGAATGACCCACCCCACCGTCTGGCCCGCCTGATGCGTGAAGGCAAGTTTGCCCTTCGTGCCCGCCGCCGCCCACTGCTGTATCCGCTGGCTGTTGGCCTGCACCGCCTGACTGATGAACTTCTCCGCCTCGAACCGCGTGGTGAAGGTGCCGGCGGCCGGGATACCCGGCTCGTCGATCAGCCGCTGGCGCAGGTAGCGTTCGTCCTTGCTGATATGCTTGAGGATGGTGTGCCCGCCGGCGGCATCCTCGACGGCGAGGTTAAACCAGCCGTTACGGATGGAGATGATGCGCAGGGCCGCCCATTTGGCGGCGATGCCAAGCGGCACGGCGATTTCCACCGCCACGCCTACCTTGTCCGCCGACTCCGGCGATAGGCCAAGGCTTTCGGCGGCGGCCCGCACGGCGCGATAGCTCAGCGTGTTGTGGGGATTGCCGGTCCACAGGTCATGCAGGCCGGTGTTCACGTTGTCGGCCCCATCGAAGGCCAGCACCACGCCGCCGACCTTGGTCGCCATGGTGGGCTCGGGGGTGATGAGCAGCGCGCCCGCCGCGACGAACTCAATGGCACCGCCCACGATCTCCAGCGCCCCGAAGGCGCGGGTCATGAACCGGCCGGTGTCCGTCTCGGTCGCCTCGATGGACATGCCCTTGAGGATGGCCGCAAGCTGCACCGGGGAGAGGATGATGGACAGGCCGCTTTCCTTCTCCTGATCGTCGGCCAGGTCATAGGGGGCAGCGGACCACCACTGAGCGCCTTGCACCGTCTGTGCCTGTTGCATCCACCCCTCCATGTGCTGCCGTCCGGCCATGCAGCGAGGTTGGTGGTGCGGTGCATTTCTTCAACGTAGGGGAAGGCAGTACGCCAAAGGGGGAAGCGCGCTCCCCGTATCGGCCAGTGGTCCGCATGCGCACAGGCGGGCGGGGCCGCGTGCCTTGGCACCGGCGGCGCGGGCCGGATACGCAAACCGCCCCCGCCCCGTAAGGGCGGAGGCGGTGCCGTACGTGCCGTCCCTCACGCCGCCATGGCCTCGACCTGCAGCACCTCCGGCGAGCGCAACGGCACGGGCAACCAGCCGGTGGGGGCCATCGCCCCGGCAACCCGGCGCACGGCATCGGCCTTCTTCATGGCGCTGAGATTGCCGCAGGCTGCGACCACCCCGGCCTCCTGTGCCGCCTGCGCAAGCTGGGCACGGGAGAGACGGGCATAGAACCCATCGGCACCGGGCGCCCAATGGGCCGCCATATCGAGGGACAGGGCGCGGGCAAGCCGGTCAGCATGGGCAAGCTGGCTGCGTTCCTGTCCGCCATGCTGCACGGCATCGACGGTGCTGGCGGCAAGGTAGGCCAGCAGGTCAAGCAACACCTCCTGCGGCTGGGCTACGCACCAGCCGAACAGGTCGGCGGCATCGCCGGGCAAGCGGTCGCCTCAGCGTTCACCTTCCGCCTCCATGGCGGCATGGGCCGGGCACTCGCCCGGTGCCTTGGCATGGCGGGCGAGGTTGGCGCTCTGGCTGCGGATAGCGAGGCAGGTGCCGCGCTCCTGTCCGTAGCAAAGCGGCAGGGCCAGCGCATGCACCGTGGCGGCCAAGGCAACGGCGGGGTTACGGGCCAGCTCCAAACGCAGCGCGGCGGTGCGGTGGGCGGTCAGCTCCGCCACCAGCGTTGCCGGAAGGTCGGTGTTGGCGGGGCGGGCACCGGCGGGCTTGGTGTCGGCGGACGCGTCGTCGGGATGCACCAGCCCGCGTTCCACCCGCAAGCTGCCGTCATGTTCCAGCCGCACCCGTGCCCCCGCCCGCGCCTTGTCCTCGGCGGCGTAGGCCATCCCTTCCCCATCGGCCTGCGGATAGACGCGGCTATAGCGCGTGCTGTAGTCCGGCTCGATCTCGGGAATGACCCATTTCCAGCCTTCGGCCTGCACGGCGGTGACGGTATCGGCCATGGCCACAGCGGCAAGGCGCAGCACCAGCGCCCGGTCGGCCATGTAGCCTTCGTCCTCGGCGTCGAACAGGTCGCGGATGATGACGCCGCCCGCCGCCTCGTAAGCGGCAACGCCGACCAGCACGGCCAGCTTGTCAGTGAGCGGCACGGCCTCGTAGGTCAGGGCCTGTTTGAGGAGGTGGGGGGAACGGTTCCAGTCCGGCAGGTTTTCCCACGCCTGTTCCTGCGCGGCATGGTCATCGCTGATGGCGAGCGCTTCCATATGGGCAAGGGTCAGCTCGCCCTTGCGGAAGCGGGCCCGCAGCGCCGGGGACACCCGCGCCAGTTTCAGGCGCTGGCGCACGATGGCGGGGCTGGTGCCGAAGCGGGCGGCGATGTCGTCAATGGTCATGCCCTTGCCCTCGGCCAGTTCGAGGAAGGCACGGCATGCGTCATCCGGATGCATGGCGTTGCGCATGACGTTTTCGGCGAGGCTGATTTCGGTGGGGTCGTCGTTGTCGCCCAGCACATGGCAGGGAATGGGGGCGTCCAGTGCCAGCCGCTTCCGCTTGGCCAGCCATTTGAGGGCGGCGAGGCGGCGCGCGCCCGCCACCACTTCATAGCGCCCGCTGGGGGCCTGCCGGACATTGAGGTTCTGGCGCAGCCCGTGGGCGGCGATGGATGCGGCCAATTCTTTGATGCCGTCCATGCGCCCGGTACGCCGCGCATTGGCGGCGGAGGGCACCAGATCGTTGAGGGGGATGGGGGTGATAATGAGGGTCGTCATGGTCAAACTCCTTAAAAAGTGAGGTTAAAAAAAACGGGGGAGGTCAGGCGGCCACGGCCTGCGACTGGCGCGCATGCATCCAGTCGGCGGCGGCCTGTGCTTTGGCGGCGGCGGTGAAGATGGCGCGCGGATCGCCCCGCAACACCGTGAGCCATGACGCGATGTAGGCGGCGTGGTCGGGCCGGGGTTCCGGCGTCAGCGCGAGGTCGCTGCACAGGAAGGCAGCCCCCAGCTCAGCCACCAGTTCCTCGGCGGCGTAGCTCTCGGAACCGAAGCGGCCCTTGAGGTCACGGGCACACCGGCTGGCATGGGCGGTCCAGTGGGTCGCCTCATGGGCCAAGGTGGCATAGTAGGCCACGGCATCGCGGAAGACGGCGAAGGGCGGCAGGTGGATTTCGTCGCGGCTGGGGATGTAGCAGGCGCGGGGGCCGCCTTTCCGGATGGTCGCGCCAAGGGCGGCAAAGAACTGCTCGGCATGGGCGATGCGTTCGGCCTGCGGCAGGACCGGCATCGCCGGCGCTTCCCACCCCTCCACCTGCGCGGCGTTGAACACGCTGTAGGCGCGGGCGAACACGCGGGCGTGGGGCTGGCCTTCTTCCTCAGCCTGACTGCCCACATCGTCGGCGCCGGTGTCGCTCACCTTCCAGAACACGACGGTGGAGGACTTCTCACCCTTGCGAACCTGCGCGCCGCGTTCCTGCCACTGCTTGTAGGTACCCCACACCGGGGAGCCGAAGCCGGTGGCATGCGCCGCCACCCACAAGGCCACAGTGTTGATGCCGCGATAGGGCTTGCTGCTGGCCACGTTCACGGGTCGGGCAAGGTCGCCCTGACTGTGCCACGGCATCCGGCAATCCCCGGCCCCCGCCTCGATGGCGGCAATGATGCTGTCAGTGACCCGGCTATAGACGTTCTGGCGGTGATCGGCGGTCATGGTTCCTTCTCCCTTTGGAATTGAGGTGCGCAGCGCTGCTGCTGCACCTCTGCCGCGTGGCGAACGCGGGGTTGGGAGGGGGAGAAGGGAAATCGATGTGGGTGGTGCGGGCGCAGCCGCAGGCGAGCCTCGGCCACGTCGATTTTGCTTCGGGGGAGAGAAGGGGCAGCGTCCCCGCACTCCCCCCTGAGTCCGCGTCTGCGGACGGCATGACTGCATCAGGGATGGAAGCCGCATGGCCGAAACCGCCCTGGGCGGGTTCGGTTCACGACAGCCCGACCCGCCCGCATGGGCGGGGGGTGCCGCTTGCTCCTAAAGGTTGTGAGTGTTACTGACGGTAAAGTCTTGCAAGTGCCCGAGGTATAAACATGCCATTAGAAATTAAAGACTGGATATCGGCCGCCGCCATATTTGCTTCGGCCATTGTGGCATCTGTTGGCTGGGTAATGGCGGCACGAAAAGATAGAAAACATCACATATTTCAGAAAAGACTGGAGCGACGCTTGTCCATGCTGGATGATGTCATCCAAGCTGTCGTGCCTCTTATGAACTATCGGGTTCCTTTTGAGCAGGACAAGGACTTGCCGGAAAAATTGGCCAAAGCACGGCTTTCTGTTCAACTATATGGCTACATGGCGGAGCGAACAAGATACGAAGCACTTGTAGAAGCTCTTGAGAGCGCTGACTGGCCAAAGACAAAAGATGCCCTCAACGAACTTGTGCCGATTATTCGCCGCAATCTACGGGAAGAAATGGGCTATAGTTACAGCGATTTTGAGTGAAAGCGCTTAGGCATAAAAAGGCAGGCCAAGCCTACCCGGATGCCGGGCCAAGCCCGGCAAAGGCGCACTACCAAGCGGCACGTCACCAGCCGTCTGGTAACGACTGGAAAGAGGATGGTGCGAACAGACAGGCCTCATACCCACATTCCCGTCCTCCTACCCTAGGGGGCTCTATGCCCCAAAGCGATGGCCTTCTTTTTTTGGCTTGCCGACAACGCATGCCAGAAGAAATGAACCCGCGATGTTTCCATCTTTCTCAGATCGGCGACGTATTTTCCCTTACTGAGATTTATCTTGAAGAATGATGGGTTATGATCGATGCGATTCTTTTGCAGTCGCCAAAAAACTACGAACGCAAAATTCGGCGTAAGCTTCTTATTCAACTCATAATAATGAAGAGCATTGGTAAGTATATCCGAATCTTCCGCTTCAGCCAGCTTACGAAGCGCCCTAATACAAGCCTCCTGTCGCATCTGCGTTGTCAGCTTGTCGAGCTTTCTCTTTGCCTCTTCCGGCGACAGACGCCTATCCTCCTCAAAAACAGAAACATCAAACTGTAAAATGCAATGAGAGCCAGCCCAAAGAGTATTTTTTGTAAATAAATTGGCAATCTCGAAGTGATACCGAATTTGTTCTTTATCGCATAGCCCACAGGTTTCTACGGGCTCTTCATGGTCATGAACAGACTCAGTGAAATACCACTCCTCAAAAGCTTTCGGCAAAGTATCTGCAACGGATAGAGGGAGAATATTTTCTCTTACCCGCAGCGAATAAGTGTCCATCGGAACTCTCCGTTCAGTGAGCGAAACAGATTACTCTGTAACGCTTTCATTTATGGAGTCAGGCAGCAACCTTAAAGTGCGAAGCCGGAAAGTAGTTTAGGATATAGAGCGATCAGATCAAATTTGGAAAACGCCCTTCGGCGGGAAAAGGCGGGCCAAGCCCGCAGAAGGGTGCACCGCCAAGCGGTGCACCTCAACGCCCGCACAAGGCGGGCTCAAAGGCTTGAATGGGCGAGCCCTTCGGCTTCCCAAAACCCATTCAAGCTTAAATTTAGAAGGTGGTGCGGGCGGTCGGAATCGAACCGACACTCCTTTCGGAACCGGATTTTGAGTCCGGCGCGTCTACCAGTTCCACCACGCCCGCGCGCCCCCCTTCTAGCCTACCAATTCGGAAACTGGAAGCCTTAATTCGGCGCGGCATCTTGGGTGTCGGCCGGTGCCTTTGCCGTCCGTCTGGGTCGGGAACGCCGCACGTTGATGGCAGCGGCGTTGAGGGTATTCTTGAGATGCGCCGCGTAGTGCTTCTCGATCATCTCCACCGACGTGCGGCAGTTTTTGGCGATCTGGTAGATGTCCGCCCCGTCCATCAGGCGGAAGCAGATGTAGGTGTGACGTAAGCTGTACGCGGTACGGATGTTGCCGTCCCGGTCATGCTTGAGCCCTTCATCATCAAGGATCGTATTGAGCAAGTCCCGGCAACTGCCGGGGAATATCAGGTCGGTCGGTGCGGGTGGTTTGCCACGGCGGCTCTCGTCCTCGACTCGAAGATTTCGGCCGATGGCCTCCGGCCTCGGGCGTGCCTTCAAACGCTCGAAAGGCACAACGGCCGCAGGGGTGGATTTGCAAAAGCCGACCCCCCGTTTCCCACGCACCTCGATTTCAAGAATGGTCTTGCCGCTGTCGTGATCCTTGTAAATGGCGAAGTGATTTTCCCCAGAAGTGGCGACTTAAAAATCCCCAGATGGTTTGTTTGGCTAATTGATTGGGTGGGTGTCGGCGGGCCTCACTTTCGGCGGTCTTCCACGTTTTCGGATGGCTTGGAGCGGCGCGGTGTCGGGTCTTCGCCGCACGTTCTCGGGGATGAGGTCGGCATGCTGGCGTAGCCTGTAGCTGGCGCCTTCGATCTGCACGACGATGGCGTGGTGGATGTGAATCGGCGTGGAATAAGGACCCCGTATGAGGGGTGATCGGCGTCCAATCGGGACCCCTTTTGTGCGGGTCCATACTGGCTCCCATGGCAATGGCGGGAGCCTTGATTGGGATGCTGATAGTGGAGACGATCGCGAAGATCCGGCGCGCCTACTTTGTTCAGCAGAAGCCGATCAAGGCGATCTGCCGTGAACTGGGTTTGTCGCGGAAGGTAGTCCGCAAGGTGCTTCGTTCGGAGGCGACGGAGTTCCGGTACGAGCGAACGGCGCAGCCCCAGCCGAAGATCGGCCCGTGGCGTGATCGGCTGGACGCGCTGCTGTTGGCCAACGAGACCAAGGCGGCGCGTGAGCGGCTGACGCTGGTGCGGATTTACGAGGAACTGCGGGGTGCCGGGTACGACGGCAGCTATGACGCCGTGCGGCGCTACGCCCGTTCCTGGCAGAAGGCGCGGGGGGCGTCGCAGGCGGCGGCCTACGTGCCGTTGAGCTTCGCGCCGGGGGAGGCCTACCAGTTCGACTGGAGCCACGAGGTGGTGCTGATCGGCGGGGTGACGGTCACGGTGAAGGTGGCGCATGTCCGGCTGTGCCACAGCCGGATGCTGTTCGCGCGCGCATATCCGCGCGAGACGCAGGAGATGGTGTTCGACGCCCACGACCGGGCGTTCGCCTTCTTCAAGGGCACGTGCACGCGCGGGATCTACGACAACATGAAGACGGCGGTGGAGACGATCTTCGTGGGCAAGGAGCGAGCCTACAACCGGCGCTTCCAGCAGATGTGCAGCCATTACCTGGTGGAGCCGGTGGCCTGCACCCCGGCGGCGGGATGGGAGAAGGGCCAGGTTGAGAACCAGGTGGGCCTGGTGCGGGAACGGTTCTTCACGCCGCGCCTGCGGGTGGCGAGCTACGAGGAACTGAACGGCTGGCTGCTGGACCAGTGCGTCGCCTACGCCAGGGCGCACCGGCATCCCGAGCAGCGGGACCGCACCGTCTGGGAGATGTTCGAGGCGGAGCGACCCAGCCTGGTGGGCTACGTGGGGCGGTTCGATGGCTTCCACGCCACCCCGGCGTCGGTGTCCAAGACCTGCCTGGTGCGGTTCGACCACAACAAGTACTCGGTGGCGGCCAAGGCGGTGGGGCGCCCGGTGGAGGTGCGGGCCTATGCCGACCGGATCGAACTGCGCCAGGACGGCCAGGTGGTGGGGACGCACGCGCGTTGCTTCGGCCGCGACCGCACCGTCTACGATCCCTGGCACTATGTGCCGGTGCTGGCGCGCAAGCCGGGGGCCCTGCGCAACGGCGCGCCCTTCAAGGATTGGGTGCTGCCCACGGCGCTGGACCGGGTGCGGCGCAAGCTGGCGGGCAGCGACGATGGCGACCGGCAGATGGTCGACATCCTGACGGCGGTGCTGAGCGACGGCCTCCCGGCGGTGGAGGCGGCCTGTGCCGAGGCGCTGCGCGAGAACGTCCATTCCGCCGCCGTCATCCTCAACATCTTGGCCCGGCGGCGGGAAGCGGCGGCGCCGGCGCCCATTCAAACGCCCGAGACGCTGCGGTTGCACCAAGCCCCCATGGCCGATTGCGCCCGGTACGACACCTTGGGGAGGGTACAGTGATGGAGCGCCCGGAAATCCTGGCCGCCATGGCCGAGCTGAAGCTCTACGGCATGAAGGCGGCGTATGACGAGATCATCACCACGGCCGTCAAGCGCCAGCACGAACCCCAGCGCATCGTCGGCGACCTGCTGGGTGCAGAGATCAGCGAGAAGCAGGCTCGTTCCATCCGCTACCAGATCACCCTGGCCAAGCTGCCCCTGGCCAAGGACGTCGATGACTTCGCGTTCGAGGGCACACCCATCAACCAGACCCTGGTCCGTGACCTGGCGGGCGGCGACTTCCTGGCCCATCAGCGTAACGTCGTCCTGGTCGGCGGAACCGCTCTCGCGTCATGATGCCCACCTCGCTACGTTATTGGAAATCAAAGGTCTTCTGATCCGGATTTTTTGTTACCGGACGGTAAGCCGGATTGAGCCCGGATAGCTGGGCTTCAGGAATCGCCCAAGGCGCTCCCTTACACGCCTGGTTTGCCTGGATGGCACCACCGGCGATCAGACGCAACACCGTCATCTTGCTGACCTGTAGGCGTGTGGCCGCTTCCTCCAAGGTCAGTTCCCCTCGTTCAGCGATCTCGCCCTCCCTGTAGACGGCTATGCCATGGGCGCTGCGGAAGCTGCGCACCCGCGCTTCGGTCCAACTATTACCCTTGCCGGTACGTTTACCGGCCCGGTTCAGGATCGCGGCGATACCCCCGTCCGGCTGCTGCCGTGCCAGGGTCCGAATGAGGTCACCGGTGTCGGCGTCGGTTCGCCAACGGTGTTTGCCGGTTTGGTTCTTCGGCACGGTCAGACTGGTGTGATCGCCTCCCTGCCAGTGAATGGTGAGGTGGATCGTGTCGGCGGCGACCCTCGCGACAATCTCGATGATGACCGTGCGCAGGATACGCTTGCGCGTCTCCGCCGTCGCGCCAGCATGATGCCAGAGCGTATGGATGTCGGCGCCCAGCGCCATCAGGCGGGCACGGTCCTGGGCCTTGAAACTGGCCCGTGGGTTGGCGTCAAACGCCCCTATGCGTTCCTCCAGCCGGTGGACCTCTACCAGCCGGTCATTCCACCGACGCTCAAGCTCGGCCGCCACGAGACGGTTGCCGGGATCAACCGCATCATACTGGCGGCGTGCCAACTCGGCCTCATAGCGGGCCTGGGTCAAAGCGAGTTCCGTCTGTCGGCGCGCCTCGGACCCCTCGGCCTCGCGGGCTTCGATCGCCTGCAAGGCCGCCTCGATGCCCAATGGGGCCAGAAACCTGAGGACCTCTGTCGCAACGGCACCATCGACCCGCAAGCCGCCAAACGAGATGCAGCGTTCGCTTCCATGATTGATGTGTGCGCCACGGCAGTTGTAACGCACACAATAGCCGCCCGTGCCGCTGTAGGAGACGTGCAGTCGTCGACCACAGTGCCCGCAGCGCAGCAGCCCAGCCAACAGCGCGTCACCGCGGCGCACCGAACCGCGGGCCATAAGCCCTTTGCCGTTGGCGTTATCGGCGATCAGTGCCTGGTTCCTTCCGAACTCCGCCCACGAGATGTAGCCCTCGTGATGCTCGGGGATCAACACCTCCCATTCCGACTGGGCGCGACGGAAGCCGCGCACGACATGTTTGCGCCCATCCCGCACGCTGACCCGGCTGCCGGTCCGACCAAACACGTAGGCGCCGCCATAGACGGGATTGGTCAGCAGATGGTGGATGGTGTTGTAGACAGGCAGCTTCCACGCGATGCGGGGGCCGTCGGCGGTCTGTTCGACAGCCGGTAGCCTGATCTGCTCCTGACGAAGCCAGAGGTGGACCTGCCGGATACTCTGGAACTCGGCGAACTTGCGAAACACCAAGGCGAGCGCCTCGCGCACCCGTTGGTCCGGATTCAGGGCGATCCGGTCATGGCGGGTTTTGACGTAGCCGACCGCCACGGTCAAAAACAGCTCGCCCCGGCGGGCCTTCTGCCGCAGAGCTTCCAGCGATCGCTGGCGCAGGATGGAAAGCTCCATCTCGCTCATGGTGCCCTTCATGCCCAAGACGAGACGGTCGTTCGGAAGCCGCGCGTCGTAGACCCCGTCCTCGTCCGCCAGCAGGCAGTCAACGAGGCCGCAGAACTCCAACAGCGTGTGCCAGTCCCGGCCGTTGCGGGCGAGCCGCGACGCTTCGATCGCCAGGACAATGCCGACCCGCCCTTCGCAGATCGCCCCCAGCAGCCGCTCGAACCCGGGACGCGCGATGCCACCACCTGATCGCCCGAGGTCATCGTCAATCACCACCACATCCGTCCAACCGAGTTGGCGGGCACGATCCGCCAGTCCGTATTGGCGCCGTCGGCTCTCATGGTTGTGCAGGAGCTGGTCGGCACTGGATTGACGGACGTAGATGTAGGCGCGACGGGCCAGGTGGTCAGGGGTGATCTTGTTCATCGTTCCCCTCCAGCGTCACGGCCTCGCTCGCCAGGACTTCCAGCAAAAGTTGTTCCAGAAGCGGCAAGACTCGGCGCGCAACCTCCTGCGGAAGAGCTGCCAGTGGCCGGGTCGCCGTGAACAGATCCGTCTGCACCATCATTCCGCGATGCCTCATGCCGCCCTCCGTTGCGTCGTTCACACAGCAACGATAGGGCCGCGTCAGCGGTCAGACGCAGAGCCTGCAATACCTCCATGGGAAAGCGGGGAGCGTCACGGATGGCGGCGTCACGGGCTGCAGGGGCGGTCATCCATTCCGGCACATGGGTCAGCGTGCCGTCCGGTTGCTCGACCACCAGCATGACGCTACCGCCAAGGCAATGGCGCCGGATGATGCCTACGCGTTCACCGCATCGCGGATGAAACGGATAATGGATCGTCGCGTCCTGCCCCTGATATCGGGCAGTATGCCGCTGCCTCGACTGGCACCGGCAAGAGCCACCTGGCCATCGCCATCGCGCGTGCCTGCATCCGGGGCGGCAGGCGCGGCCGCTTCTTCAACGTCGTCGACCTGGTCAACAAGCTGGAGGCCGAGAGCCGCCTGGGGCGCCAGGGGCGGTTGGCCGATCACCTCAGCCGCCTGGACTTCATCATCCTGGACGAACTGGGCTACCTGCCGTTCCCCCAGGCGGGTGGCCAGCTCCTGTTCCACCTCATCAGCCGCCTCTATGAACAGACCTCGGTCATCGTCACCACCAACCTCGCCTTCGGCGAATGGCCGTCCGTCTTCGGCGACGCCAAGATGACCACCGCCCTGCTCGACCGCCTGACCCATCACTGCGAGATCGTCGAGACCGGCAACGAGAGCTGGCGCTTCAAGAACCGCGCCTGACCGCCCTCCCATCACCGCCCCCCGCCCCGGACCCCACCCCCGCGGGTTCCCCCGGTGGGCGCACAGGCACCTCCCGTCCCCTCCGCTCCGCGCATCGCCGGAGGCGCTGCGCTCCGGGGACAGGGCCCTCCTATGCGCTACCGGGACAACCCGATTGCCAGCACATCACTGGGGTCCCTATTGGGCGCCGATACGGGGTCCCGTTACGCTGCCGATTGACACTGGGGCGGCTTCGCTGCCCTCGACCTTGATGGCATTGGTGCCTTTGCGCAGGGAGGCCCGCAGCTCGAAATACCAGTCCTCCGCGATTTCCTTCGCGTGGGAGAGGCTTTCTTCCTTCGTGCTGCGCCGATGGTTTTTTCCGTTGAGGAATGCCGAGCACTGCCAATGGCGGCTTTCACCTCGTTGATAGAGGTGAACCTTGCCTTCAAGGATCGTGTGTTGCTCAGCCATGGTGCACCCCACTCACAACCGCCTTGGACGCGATTTTGTGTAAGTGATGTGTAAGTGTACCGTAGGTTGTTTTAGAAATCGTTAACGCCGTAAGACGCTGATTTTGTTCAGCTATTTTCAGCGTTTTGGTAGTGGCGAAAATATTTTGAGTCTGCCGCGTCTACCATTTCGCCACGGAGGCACCGGGCGCTTTCAGCGTGCGGGGGATCATAGCGATAGAAAGCCGGGGGTCAAGCGCCACATCGCACCCGGGAGTCACCGCGTTGACACGCACGCGGCCTCGGGGCGCGGTTGCGGGCGGGGGGCGCACCTGATAGACGGGTAGCGCCCGGCCCCGCCCTGTAAGCGGGGGCCCCGCTGTCGGAGACGCCCGTTGCTTAAAAGCCTTTATGACTGGACCCTGCGCCTTTCCGGGCACCGCCATGCCGTATGGGCCCTGGCCGCCGTCTCCTTCATCGAAAGCTCGGTCTTCCCCATTCCGCCGGACCTGCTGCTGATCCCGCTGGTGCTGGCGGATCGGCGCAAGGCCTTTTGGTACGCCACCGTCTGCACCGTCGCCTCGGTCCTGGGCGGCTTCCTGGGCTACGCCATCGGCTTCTACCTGTGGGACACCATCGGTCACCGCATCATCGAGGCCTATGGCCTGATCGATGCCTATAACGGTTTCAAGGCCGACTTCGACCGGTACGGGGCGGAGATCATCATCCTGAAAGGGATGACGCCCATCCCCTACAAGCTGGTGACCATCGCCAGCGGCGCCTTCAAGTTCGATCTTCTGACCTTCGCCGGTGCCTCGATCATTTCCCGCGCCCTGCGCTTCTTCCTTGTTGCCGCACTGCTCTGGAAATTCGGCGAGCCTATCCGCACATTCGTGGAGAAGCGCCTGACGCTGGTCACCACCCTGTTTTTGGTGTTGCTGGTCGGCGGCTTCATCCTGGTGAAATACGTGCACCTGCACTGACGCCATCCATCCGAAGGTCCCCACGCCCCGATGACCGCCGTCCCCAGCGCCCCCGTCACCCCGTCCGCCGCTCAGACCTTCCTGGCCCATTCGCGCCTGCCGCAGGCGGCACTGGCCCTGGCATCGGCCGGCGCGCTGGCCATGGCGCTGCTGTCGCAATATGTCGGCGGCCTGCACCCGTGCGAGTTCTGCATGTGGCAGCGCTGGGCCTATGTCGCGGCCCTGATCGCGCTGGTGCCCGCCATCGTGCTGCCCCGCTACCGCACCCTGGCCCTGGCGCTGGGCGGCCTGGCCTTCCTGGCGGGCGGACTGATCGCCGGTTTCCACACCGGGGTGGAACAGCATTGGTGGGAAGGCTTCACCACCTGCAGCAGTTCAGCGCCCAAACACCTGACGCTGGACCAGATGCGGGAGATGCTGATGGCCGCCCCCCTGGTGCGCTGCGACCAGGCGCAGTGGACCTGGCATGGCATCTCCATGGCCGGGTTCAACACCCCCGCCTCGCTGCTGCTGGCCCTGGTGGCGGTGCTGGCCATCCGTGCCCGTAAGGCTTGAGGACAGACCCATGACGCAGACCACCCCGCAAGCCGAACGCCTGGCCCGCCGCCCCCTGCCGGGCGATTTAGGCACGGAGGCGCAGTTGCGCCGCGTCATCCGCGTGGACCAGGCGGGCGAGTACGGGGCGGCCCGCATCTATGCCGGCCAGTTGTCGGTGCTGGGCAAAACCCCCATCGGCCCCACCATCCGCCACATGGAGGAGCAGGAGCAGGTGCACCTGGACACCTTCAACCAGCTGATGGTGGAACGCCGGGTGCGCCCGACGGCGCTGCAGCCATTGTGGAAGGTGCTGGGCTACGCCCTGGGGGCCGGCACCGCCCTGATGGGCGAGCGCGCGGCCATGGCCTGCACCGTGGCGGTGGAAGAGGTGATCGACGCCCACTACGCCGCCCAGGCCGAACGCCTGGGTCCCGGCGAGGCCGACCTGAAGGCCACCATCGAGAAATTCCGCGCGGAAGAAGTGGAACACCGCGACATCGGCATCGCCAACGAGGCCGAACTGACCACCGGCTATCCCGTGCTGTACACCCTCATCAAAGCCGGCACCCGCGCCGTCATCTGGGTGGCCGAGCGGATCTGAGGCCGGGCCCAAGCCACCCCCGCATCCGCCGGCCCCGGCACCGGCGGAGGAGTGCCACGACGACAAGGCCGCGACCGCGGCCGCCGGACCTTTCCCGGGAACGAAGTGGACTGGAAAGGGAGGATAGCCAAAGGCCCGGACGGGCCTGCCGGCGCCTGAGGAACTCAGAACGGATCCAGTTCCGTGTCCCAGTAGAGAAAATCCCGCCAGCTTTCGTGCAGGAAGTTGGGCGGGAAGGCGCGGCCGTTTTCCTGCAACTGGAAGACCGTGGGCTGAAACGGCGGGCTCAAGGGGATCATGCCGCAGACATGCGGCAACCGATTGCCCTTGGCGAGATTGCAGGCGGAGCAGGAGGTGACGACGTTGTCCCAGGTGGTGCGTCCGCCGCGGGAGCGTGGGATCACGTGGTCGAAGGTCAGTTCCTGGGTGGGGAAAGGCTCACCGCAATACTGACAACAGAAATGGTCGCGCAGGAAAACATTGAAGCGGGTGAAGGCCGGCCTTCGCGTCGCCGGTATGTATTCCTTCAGACTGATGACGCTAGGTATTCGGATTTCCGCCGTGGGTGACCGAACGACGCGGTCGTAAACGGAGATGATGTTCACCCTGTCCAGGAAGACCGCCTTGATGGTGTCTTGCCAGGACCACAGGGACAAGGGGAAGTAACTGAGCGGCCGGAAATCGGCGTTCAGCACCAAGGCCGGACAACTGTCTAGTGGTGGAGACAATACCACCCCCGCGCCGTTCCCGAGAACAGCCGAGGGCCGGACCCTCGGCCAGAAAGCACATTCCTCTTACCTGATTCCAGCCCCTCTCGGCAATCCTCCCTGGCGCGGGGGTATCGCGATTTCACGATAACGTCACACCCCTGGCCACAAGATATGGGGGCAGCATCCGGCACCGCCCCTTTTAATGGGGCCGTTCAGCGGTCGCTATTTCGCGACTCCAGGCCGTCCATGCTATCAGGGGGCATGGACCATGCCGTCACCCGTTTCGCCCCCAGCCCCACCGGCCTGCCCCATCTGGGCCACGCCTATTCCGCCCTGTTCGGCTGGCACGCGGCCCAAAGGGGAAACAGGGCGGCCGGCGGCACCTTCCTGCTGCGCTTCGAGGACATCGACCCCAACCGCTGCCGGCCGGAGTTCGAGGAGGCGTTCATCCGCGATCTCACCTGGCTGGGCCTGTCATGGCCGGAACCGGTCCGCCGCCAGTCGGAACACATGGCCGACTATCGCGCGGCATTGGACCGGCTGGCAGGTCTGGGTGTGATCTATCCCTGCTTCTGTTCGCGCAAGGACATCCAGGAGGAGATCGCGCGGGCCGGCGCGGCGCCACACGGGCCGGAGGGCCCCCTGTACCCCGGAACCTGCCGCCACATGGATGCGGGCCGGCGGGCGGAGATGCTGGCGGCCGGCACCCCGCACGCCTGGCGGCTGGACGCGGCGAAGGCGGCGGATGTTGCCGGCCCGCTGACCTGGACCGACCGCGCGGCCGGCACCATCACGGCGCAGCCCGGCATCCTGGGCGACGTGGTGCTGGCGCGCCGTGACGTCGCCACCAGTTATCACCTGGCGGTGACGGTGGACGACCATCTGCAGGGTGTGACGCTGGTGACCCGGGGTCGCGACCTGATGGAGGCGACGCACATCCATCGCCTGCTGCAGGCCTTGCTGGGCCTGTCCGTCCCCACCTGGCACCACCACCCGCTGCTGACCAATGAACGGGGGGAACGGCTGGCCAAACGCGACGGTGCGGCGGCCCTGGCAACCTTGCGTGAGGCGGGCGTGACCCCGGCTGAGGTCTGCGCCCGCCTGGGCCTGTTCCCACCCGTGATCAAGGCGCCGTGATCGACCTGCGAGTAACGCGTCCCGCGCAGGCCCCACTTCGATTTTTAGCGAATTTTTCGGCACCAAGACGGAAGAGGTCATGGTAAGAACGGCTTATGCCTGATGCCGATACCCTTGCCCAGTACCGCGACCTCGTCAAAGACACGACGATAGACAGCAACACGCTGCTGTCGACGGACTACTTCAATCACTTCAATGAAGTGATCATGCTGTTGTCCATGCTGGGCGACATGCCGGACATGCTGGACGAGATCCGGGCCTGGCAGCCCAAGACCTATACGCAGCATTTCGAGGGCAGCGGCCTGGGCTTCGCCGCCTTGGCCATCGAGGCGTACGACCATGTGCCCCCCCAGTTCCGGGAACCGTTCGACATGACGGTCATGGAGTTGGAAGCCACCATCGCCGAGGCGGTGGAAACCCTATCGGCCCAGACCGACTCGCCGGAAATGCTGGGTTTCCTGGCCACCGATTATTGGCAACGGCTGCAGAAGCTGGTGGATAGGGGCAGCGCCATCGTCCATGGCGCCACCGAGCATGCCACCCTGGACCAGAGCGCCATCGACGACATGTTTTAGGGTTCCCTCAAGCGCCGGGCGCCAGCATCCGCTGGCTTGGCTTCCTCGTTTTGCAGTCCACTTCGTTCCCCGCAAAACTCCGGCGGCCCCAGTTGGGGCCTACACCGGCATGAGTCAAATCTCATGCCGGTGATGGTCAGCGCATGTCAGGCCGAGAGCGCCACGGTTTTGGGCCGCACGCGCAAGCCATCCAGGCTCCACGCCCCCGGGCCCGCCACCCAGATGAATAGGAAGATGAAGCAGAACAGCACGGCGGCATCGCCGTTGTTGACCGCCGGGAAGAAGCCGTTGTGCAGGGCCAGGCCCACGCGGAAATGCACGGTCCAATAGGCGACCGCCATTTCCCCGCACAGCAGGAAGGCCACCGGCCGCGTGAACAGACCCAGCACCAGCGACAAGCCGCCGAAGGTTTCCAGGATGCCGGCCACACCGGGCATGCTGAACAGCACGAAGGGGCCGGGAAAGTGCCCCGCCGCCGGGAAATGGAACAGCTTTTCCAAGCCATGCTGCATGAAGACCAGGGCCGCCACGATGCGCAGGGCCGCCTGGGCCTGGGGCGTGAAACGCCCGATCCCGCCGTTGAAGATCATCATCACCGCCCCGCTTATTCCTTCGCCGAACCGGCGGGGACCGCCGTGGCCTTGTCGGCGGTGAAGCCGCCCTGCTGCCAGCCGCCCTGGCTGGCCTGGCGGCGCCAATCCGGATTCTCCCAATAGAATTCCAGGCGGTTGCCGTCGGGATCGAAGAAGTAGACGCTTTTGTGCCGGCCACCGTTGTGGCCCTCGACATTGTCGATCCTGGCGCCCTTTTCCTTCAGGCGCTCATGCAGGCCATCCAGGATTTCGGGGCCGCCCTCATATTCCATGGCCAGATGGTTGAAGCCGTGCCACTGCCGGTCATGCTCCGCCGTGCCGCCAACCTCGAACAGGCCGATGTCGTGGTGGCGTCCGCCGAAGGAGAGGAAGGCCATGCGCCGGTCGTCGAACTTCAGCACCAGCTGCATGCCGACCACCTCGGTATAAAAGCGCACGGCCTTGTCCAGGTCTTCCACGTTGAAGACAAGGTGGTTGATGGACATTTTCGGCTGATCCATGGGTCCCGCTCCCGGTCATGCGCTGGCGGCGCTTGTTGTTGTTCCGCCCCGGCCCCAAGGCCGGAGATCGGCACAACACCTTAGCGCCCGGGCGCCAAGGCGCTCCATCCCGTGCCGCCTGAACTTAAGTTTGCGGGAAAATCACCAATGATCGCGCAGGGTTTCAGGCGCCGGCGCGCAGGCCCGTGACCAGATCCATGTAGTCGGGCTCCGCATCCGGCATCAGCTGGCCGTGGCGGATGAGGAAGTCGATGATCACCAGGTTGACGTTGAACTTCCAATCGTCGCTGTCGCGCACGCTGGCGGCCACGCGGTCCAGGGGCCACAGTTCGAACGCCTCGACCTCGCCATCGGTGTTGCGCGGGATGATGTCGCGGCTGAGCGCCAGGTCATAGCAGAACAGGGTATCGCGGCGCAGGCCGGCGGTGGTGTCGAAGACATAGGTGATGGCGCCCACCGGCACCGCGCGCCGGACCAGGCTGGGGTCCAGCCCCGCCTCCTCATGCGCCTCCTTCACCAGGTTTTCCGCCAGGCTGAGGCCGGCAGGCTGGCCGCCCGCCACGATGTTGTCCAGCTTGCCGGGGGCCACACCCCGGTCGCGAGCGCGCCGGCCCACCCACATCTCGACCTGGCCGCCGGTTCCGGGGACATAGCCGTTCACATGCAGGCCGAAACCGCGCACGCCGAAGCCCGGCACCGCCGCGCGATCGACGCGCAGCAGTTCCGGCTGGCCCCATTGGCCGACGACGGGGAAATCCTCCCCCCGCAAGGGCGGCACCAGGCCGTCATCCGCCAGGACGGCCACCACCGCAGCCATGGCGCGGGTGCGGGCCTCGGGCCCCGGCGCCACCAGGTCCAGCGTCGGCGTCGGGTGTCCCGGGACCAGGCGGAAGGCGGCGTTCAGGCCGGCGACGCGGTCGGCGAAGCCGGGACGCACCCATCCCAGCGCATGGCCATCGACCGCGAAGGGCCAGAAGGCGGAGGGGTCGTAGGCATTGCACGCCTGGATGTGCCGCAGGTAAGTCATGAACCTTCTCTTATCCATCGCGCCGTGGCGCGCCCTGGGCGCAGTCCCGGGCGGCCCGATCCAGTGGTACGCGCGGCCGGGCCCAATTCCTACAACCATCGTCCAAGCTGGCGCCGACCACCAGCCGTGGGCAAAGGTGCCGCGGCGCGTTATAGTCCCTGTCCATGGGCAACTTCCTGTTCTTCTGCCTGGGCGCCACCGTGGTGGCCGTGCTGGGTGTACTGATCCTGGGCCTGCTGACGATGGCGCGGGGCGGGGACGCCGCCGCCCGCCTGGGCAACCGGCTGATGTGGTGGCGCATCCGCCTGCAAATCCTGGCCGTGGTGCTGTTCATCCTGACGGCCCTGGCGCTCAACCACCATGCCTGAAGCCCCGACATCGAAGGAAACGCCATGGTCACGCTGACCCGCATCTACACAAGGGGCGGCGACAAGGGGCAGACCTCGCTGGGCGACGGCAGCCGCGTGGCCAAGGGCGACCTGCGGGTGGAGGCCTACGGCACGGTGGATGAGGCCAACGCCGCCATCGGCCTGGCGCGCCTGCACACCCGGGGAACGCCGGCGGACGCCTATCTGGCCCGCATCCAGAACGACCTGTTCGATCTGGGTGCCGATCTGTGCACGCCGGAGCAGGAAACCCCCAAATACCCGCCGCTGCGCATCGTGGACGCCCAGGTGACGCGGCTGGAACAGGAGATCGACGCGGTGAACGCCGATCTGGCGCCGCTGTCGTCCTTCGTCCTGCCGGGTGGGACGCCGGCCGCCGCCTTCCTGCACCAGGCCCGCACCATCACCCGCCGCGCCGAACGCCTGGTCGCGGCCCTGGCGGAGCGGGAAACGGTGACCCCGGCGGCCTTCAAGTACCTGAACCGGCTTTCAGATTTCCTGTTCGTGCTGTCGCGCCATGTGAATGACAGGGGGGCCGGCGACGTCCTGTGGGTCCCGGGGGCCAACCGATGACGCCGGCGGGATCTCGCCTGGCGGTCATCCGTCGCCTGGCGATGAAGCCCTTGATTTCATGGCATATATTGCAGTGCAAAATTCATGTTGCGGGGCAGCGTTGACAGCCCCGTGGGACAATCCTATTTTTGCCGACCACGTCCGGCGGCTCGATCCGCCGGGCTGGATAATAACCAGAACCCGCCAGATCGAGGGTGGAGCGTCACACCGGGCGGGCGCCCTCCAAGAAGTGCCAAAGGATCGCTAGGATGAAGATACTGGTCGCGGTCAAGCGGGTCGTTGACTACAACGTGAAGGTCCGTGTGAAGTCGGACGGCACGGGTGTTGAGACGGCCAACGTCAAGATGTCGATGAACCCGTTCGACGAGATCGCGGTTGAGGAGGCGGTCCGCCTGAAAGAGGCGGGCAAGGCCACCGAGATCGTGGTGGTGAGCGTGGGCCCGACACAGGCGCAGGAGACCTTGCGCACGGCGTTGGCCATGGGTGCGGATCGCGCCATCCTGGTGCAGACCGATGCCGAGACGCAGCCGCTGGGTGTCGCCAAGGCGCTGAAGGCGCTGGCGGAGAAGGAACAGCCGGGCCTGGTGATCCTGGGCAAGCAGGCGATCGACGACGACGCCAACCAGACCGGCCAGATGCTGGCGGCCCTTTTGGGCTGGGCCCAGGGCACCTTCGCCAGCAAGGTGGTGCCGGCTGAAGGCACCGTGGCCGTGACCCGCGAGATCGACGGCGGCCTGGAGACGGTGGAGCTGAAGCTGCCGGCGGTGGTGACCACCGACCTGCGCCTGAATGAGCCGCGCTACGCCTCCCTGCCCAACATCATGAAGGCGAAGAAGAAGCCGCTTGAGGTGGTGGACGCGGGTTCCCTGGGTGTGGACCTGGCCCCCCGCCTGAAGACGCTGAAGGTGGTTGAGCCGCCCAAGCGTGCCGGTGGGGTGAAGGTGGGTTCCGTTGCGGAACTGGTGGCCAAGCTGAAGACCGAAGCGCGGGTGATCTGACCATGACCATTCTTGTTATCGCGGAGCCGTCGACGGACGGCGTGAAGGCCCCGACGCTGACCACCCTGGGGGCGGCGGCCAAGATCGGCGGCGACGTGCATGTGCTGGTGCTGGGCAAGGACGGTGCTGCCACGGCCCAGGTGGCCGGTGTTGCCAAGGTGCTGGTGGCCGATGGGGCGGAATACGCCCACGGCCTGGCGGAGAACGTGGCCCCGCTGGTGGTCAGCCTGACCCAGGCCGGCGGCTACGGCCACGTGCTGGCGCCCTCCACCACCTTCGGCAAGAACGTGGCACCGCGCGTGGCCGCATTGCTGGACGTGGCGCAGATCAGCGACATCATCGGCGTTGAGGGTCCCGACACCTTCAACCGGCCGATCTACGCCGGCAACGCCATCGCCACGGTGCAGTCCATCGACCCCGTGAAGGTGGCCACCGTGCGCGGCACGGCGTTCGAGCCGGTGGCGGCCACGGGCGGCAGTGCATCGGTGGAGGCCGCCAGCGGGACCGGTGATGCCGGCCTGTCCAAGTTCGTCAGCCAGGAAGTGTCGAAGTCGGAGCGGCCGGAGCTGACCTCGGCCCGGGTGATCGTCTCCGGCGGTCGCGGCATGCAGTCGGGCGACAACTTCCCCCTGCTGGAAGCCCTGGCCGACAAGCTGGGCGCGGCGGTGGGGGCATCCCGTGCGGCGGTGGATGCGGGTTTCGTGCCCAACGACTACCAGGTCGGCCAGACCGGCAAGATCGTGGCGCCGGAACTGTACATCGCGGTCGGCATCTCGGGCGCCATCCAGCACCTGGCCGGCATGAAGGACAGCAAGGTCATCGTCGCCATCAACAAAGATGAAGAGGCGCCGATCTTCCAGATCGCCGACTACGGCCTGGTCGCCGACCTGTTCAAGGCCGTGCCGGAACTGACTGAAGAACTGGGCAAGGCGGGCTAACAAAGCCCGTTTAACACCCTATTCTACCTTAACTACGGGGCCCTTCGACGGTCGAAGGGCCCCCGCCAGGGTGGCCTTGCAAGGACAGACGCCATGATACGCACGATCGGCATCATCGGTTCCGGGCAGATGGGCACGGGCATCGCCCATGTGACATCGCTGTCGGGCCACACGGTCCGGCTGATGGATACCAGCCCGGAGTCGCTTTCCCGGGCCATGCAGACGGCCGAGAAGAACCTGGAACGGTGGGTCGCCAAGGGCAAGGTCACCGAGCAGGAGAAGGACGAGGCCCTGGCCCGCATCTCCACCGGCACGGACATGGCGACCCTGGGCGATTGCGACCTGGTGATCGAGGCCGCGACCGAGAACGAGGAAATCAAGCGCACCATCTTCAAATCGCTGGTGCCGCACCTGAAGGCCGACGCCATCGTCGCCACCAACACCTCCTCCATCTCCATCACCCGGCTGGCGGCCTGCACCGACCGGCCGCACAAGTTCATCGGCATGCACTTCATGAACCCGGTGCCGGTGATGCAGCTGGTGGAGATCATCCGGGGCATCGCCACGGATGAGGAAACCTACCAGGCCATCCGCGAGCTGACGTTCAAGCTGGGCAAGATCCCCGCCGTGTCGGAGGATTTCCCCGCCTTCATCGTCAACCGCGTGCTGCAACCGATGATCAACGAGGCGGTCTACACCCTGTATGAGGGCGTGGGCTCGGTCGAGGCCATCGACACCGCCATGAAGCTGGGCGCCAACCACCCGATGGGGCCGCTGGAGCTGGCGGACTTCATCGGCCTAGACACCTGCCTGTCGGTGATGCAGGTGCTGTACGAGGGCCTGGCCGACAGCAAGTACCGGCCCTGCCCCCTGCTGGTGAAATATGTCGAGGCCGGCTGGCTGGGCCGCAAGGTCGGCCGCGGCTTCTACGACTATTCCGGCGACACCCCGCGCCCGACGCGGTAAGCGGCGCCCCCGCATGAAAGCCCGGCACCGGACGATCCCGGCGCCGGGCTTTTTTTATTTCCGGTAATGTCAGTGGCACGAGATTCCGACTCGTGCCGCTGTAGGACGCGACGGCGTCCGCCGGAGCATTTTGGGGAGCGTCAGCGGACTGAAATGCGAGGATCAACCAAGGCCACGGATGTGGCCGCCCGGCGCTTGAGGGGGCCTTTGATCAATCAAGATCAAAGGCCGCGAGCATAGTGCTTGATCAGCGCCTGGGCCTCAGGCGAGTTCCAGTCGGCGTCGCCCTCCAGCCGGCCGATCTCCCGGCCTTGGGCGTCGATCAGCAGGGTGGTGGGCAGGCCGCGGGGCTTCAGCACCGACATGGCGGTGCTGCGCGGGTCCAGCCACATGGCCAGATGGCTGATGCCGTGGTTCTGGAGGAAGGGTTCCACCACGTGCGCCCCGCCCCGGTCCATCGACAGGGCCACGACCTCGAACGACTTATCCCCCAGGTCACCCTGCAGCTTATCCAGCGAAGGCAGTTCCTGGACACACGGTGCGCACCAGGTGGCCCACAGGTTCAGCAGCACCACGCGGCCCTTCAGTTCCGACAGGTGGATGCCGCTGCCGTCGGCGCGGGTCAGCGCCAGGTCGGGCACGACGGGATGATCCGCCGTCTCCGTGAACGGAGAGATGCTTCCTTTCAAAACCGGCGCGCCACCGGCGGCGCATGCCGCCCCAGCGCAGAAAACGACCGACGCGACCACGCCAATCCTTGCGAGAAACCGCAAAATCGCCATTCTTGCCATCACTCTTCGTGCCACCGGGCCTATTGGCCCCCGATGAAATTGGTCCCCCGCCCCCGATGACGTCAACACCCACCACCCCGGAAAACGCCTCGACCGCCGATAATGCCGCAGTGAACGAACTGTGGGGCGGCCGATTCAGCCGGGGCCCGTCGGAGATCATGGAGCGCATCAACGTCTCCATCGGCTTCGACAAGAAGCTGTGGGCGGAGGATATCGCCGGGTCCAAGGCGCACGCCACCATGCTGGCGGCCCAGGGCATCATCGATCAGGCCGACGCCGACGCCATCCTGAAGGGCCTGGACCAGGTGGCCGAGGAAATCCGTTCCGGTTCCTTCGTCTTCCGGAACGAGCATGAGGACATCCACATGAACGTGGAGTCCCGCCTGAAGGAACTGATCGGCGAGCCGGCCGGCCGCCTGCACACCGCCCGCTCGCGCAACGACCAGGTGGCGACCGACTTCAAGCTGTGGGTGCGCGGCGCCCTGACCCGCCTGGACGGCGACATGAAGGCGCTGCAGGCAGCCTTGATCGACCAGGCGGCCCAGCACGCCGATACCATCATGCCCGGCTTCACCCATCTGCAGACGGCCCAGCCGGTGACCTTCGGCCACCATCTGCTGGCCTATGTGGAGATGCTGGGCCGCGACCGCGCCCGGGTGCGCGACGCCATCGGCCGCCTGAACGAGTGCCCGCTGGGCAGTGCGGCCCTGGCCGGCACGCCCTATCCCATCGACCGCGTGGCCACGGCCACCGCCCTGGGCTTCGACCGGCCGACCGCCAATTCGCTGGACGCCGTGTCCGATCGCGACTTCGCGCTGGACTACCTGGCCACGGCCAGCATCTGCGCCATGCACCTGTCGCGCCTGGCGGAGGAGATCGTGCTGTGGTGCACGACCCAGTTCCGCTTCATCCGCCTGTCCGACGCCTTCACCAGCGGCAGTTCCATCATGCCGCAGAAAAAGAACCCGGACGCGGCCGAACTGGTGCGCGCCAAGTGCGGCCGCGTCATCGGCGCCCTGTCGGGCCTGCTGGTCGTCATGAAGGGCCTGCCGCTGGCCTATTCCAAGGACATGCAGGAAGACAAGGAACCGGTGTTCGAGGCCGACGACACGCTGGCGCTGTGCCTGGCGGCCACCACCGGCATGATCCAGGACATGACCCCCGATCCGGCCGCCATGCGCCGCGCGGTGGAGGCGGGCTTCCCCACCGCCACCGACCTGGCCGACTGGCTGGTCCGCCGGCTTGGCCTGCCGTTCCGCGAGGCGCATCATGTCACCGGCCGCATCGTCCGCCTGGCGGAGGAGCGGTCCTGCGGCCTGTCCGACCTGCCGTTGGACGCCATGAAGGGCGTCGACGCCCGCATCACCGAGGAGGTTTACGCCGTGCTGAGCCTGGAGGCCTCCGTCGCCAGCCGCACCAGTTTCGGCGGCACCGCGCCCGACCGGGTGCGGGCATCCATCGACGCCGCGCGCAAGCGGTTCCTGTGAAAGCGCCCGCCATGACAAAGAACCGCCTTCTGGCCATCGCCGCCCTGACCGCCGCCGCCCTGGCGCTGTCGGGTTGCGGCAAGATCGCCCGCAGCCTGGACACGCCGGATGGCGAAGACCATCCCTTCAACCCCTATCCCAATCCCAAGCTGGATCCCCAGCCGGGCGCGCAGGTGGCGCTACCCAGCTCGGCCGACCAGCCGGGTGAGACCCCGCCGGCCAAGGCCGCCATCCAGCCGGCCCAACCCTACGGCATCCTGCCGGACACCCCGTATGAGACCCATAGCGGCCCGATGATGGGCGGCGGCAGCAGCACCACGCCGCAGTAACCCCCCCTGATATTTCCAGCGACGGTTCGGATTTCGATGGCCTTCTCTTATGTTTCCGGCGTGCTGACCGCCGACGGCGTGCCCCTGGACCGGTTGGCCGAGGCCGTCGGCACCCCTGTCTACGTCTACGCCGCCAGCCGCCTGCGGGCGAATTACCAGGCCTACGCCCAGGCCTTCGCCCGCGACCCGGTGGATGTCTGCTTCGCCCTGAAGGCCAATTCCAACCAGTCCATCATCAGCCTGTTCGCCAACCTGGGCGCCGGCGCCGACGTGGTGTCGGAAGGGGAAATGCGGCGCGCGCTGGCCGCCGGCGTGCCGCCGGAAAAGGTGGTGTTCTCCGGCGTGGGCAAGACCCGGGACGAACTGGCGGCGGCCCTGACCGCCGGCATCCACCAGATCAACGTGGAAAGCCTGCCGGAGCTGGAAGCCCTGTCGCAGGTCGCCACCAGCCTGGGCCGCACCGCCCCGGTGGCGCTGCGCATCAACCCGGACGTGGACGCCGGGACCCACGGCAAGATCGCCACCGGGCGCAAGGAGGACAAGTTCGGCATCGACCTGGGCCACGCCGTGGCGGCCTACGCCAAGGCCACCGAACTGCCAGGCCTGGCGCCCAAGGGCTACGCCGTCCACATCGGGTCCCAGTTGCTGAACATCAGCCCGTACGACGACGCCTACGGCCACCTGTCGGACCTGGTTATCGCCACGCGCGAGGCCGGGCTGAAGGTGGAGCGGCTGGATCTGGGCGGCGGCCTGGGCGTGCCTTACCAAGGCGAGACCGCCCCCGACCATGGCGCCTATGCCGCCATCGTGCGCAAGCGCCTAGGCAACCTGGGCTGCCGCCTGACGCTGGAGCCCGGCCGGTCGCTGGTGGGTGACGCCGGCGTGCTGCTGGCCCGCGTGGTCTACGTCAAGGAAGGGCTGCACCGCCGCTTCCTGATCGTGGACGCGGCCATGAACGACCTGATGCGCCCCACCCTCTACGACGCCTACCACGGCATCCGCCCGGTATATGAGCCGGCGGCGGGCGCCCCGCTCGCCCCCATGGACGTGGTCGGCCCCATCTGCGAGACTGGCGACACCTTCGCCCGCCAGCGCGAGCTGCCGGCCGTGGCGCAGGGTGAACTGGTGGCCTTCATGACGGCCGGCGCCTATGGTGCCGCCATGTCATCCACCTACAATTCCCGGCCCCTGGTGGCCGAGGTGCTGGCCGATGGCGGCAAATGGGCGGTCATCCGCCGCCGCCAGACCTTCGAGGAGATGCTGGCCCTGGACGTGACGCCGCAATGGCGCGACGCTTGAGCCGGAACGGAACCCCATAAGCGGAAGGGCACGGGAAAAGCGGCATGGCGCGCAGGGCACTGAAACCCCGGACGAACCCGCAAACGGCGACGCCCCGTAAGGCCGACGCCGTGGTCGTGCCGCTTTCGCCCCGCCCCGCAGCCCCCCTGGTGCCCACCATCCTGAAACCCTGGGGCCGGTGGCTGCGCGCCGCCTGGCTGGTGCTGGCGGCGGAGCGGGTGGGCCTGCGGCTATGGCCGCTGCCGCCCCTGCTGCTGCTGGGCCTGGCCATCGCCTGGTCCGGCCTTCTGCCCCAGTTGCCGCCCTGGGCCCATGGCCTGGTGTTGGCCGCCTATGCCGTCGCCTTTGCCGGCCTGCTGGTCCGCCGGTTGCCGGGCCTGCGCCTGCCGGACCGGGAGGCGGTGTTCCGCCGCCTGGAACAGGACGGCGGCCTGCGCCACCGCCCCTTCAACCTGCTGATCGACCTGCCGGCGGTACAGTCCGACGGCCCCGCCGCGGCGCTGTGGGCTGCCGCCCAGCAGCGGGCGCGCCAGGGCCTGGGGCACCTGCGCCTGGCCGGCCCCCGGCTGGATCTGGCCGACCGTGATCCCTGGGCCCTGCGCCATGTCGCGGTGCTGCTGGCCGCTATCGCCGCCGTCATGGCCTGGGGCGACTGGGGCCCCCGCCTGATCGAGGCGGCGGATTTCGGCTATGAGGCGCCGCCGCCGGGCATGCAGGCCGACCTGGACGTCTGGATCACCCCACCGGAATCGACCGGCCTGCCGCCCCAGTTCCTGACCCGTCGCGGCAAGGTGGCGGACGCGGCCAATACCGACCCCGTCGCGGTGCCGGTGGGATCCACCCTCACCGCCCGCCTGGGCGCCCACCACCGCGCGCCGCGCCTGGCGGTCGACGACGACCGCATGGCCCTGGACGCGGTGCCCAACGGTGGCTTCCAGGCCAGCCGCACGGTCACCCAGGGCGCCCGTATCACCGTCACCGACCGCGCCCGTACCCTGGGCAGCTGGCCCATCCAGCTGGTGGCGGACGAGCCGCCGGCCATCGCCTTCCGCGACAAGCCCAGCGCCACCGAACGCTATGCCCTGAAGCTGGACTATACCGCCGCCGACGATTACGGCATCGCCACCGTCACGGCGACGGTCACGCCCACCACCCGGGCGGAAGGGACGGCGGTGGAACCGCTGGTGCTGACCCTGCCGGTGCCGGCGCGACCCACGCGGGATCCGGCCACCGCCGGCACACCCGTCGTCGCCAACGCCACCGGCTATTTCGACCTGACAGCCAGCCGCTGGGCGGGCCAGCCCGTCACCATCCAGCTGACCGCCACCGACACCGCCGGCCAGACGGCCACCAGCGCCACTGAAACCACCACCCTGCCGGAGCGCGTGTTCAACAACCCCACCGCCAAGGCCGTCATCGCCCAGCGCCGCGCCCTGATCGACAAGGGGGAGGATGCGCGCAAGCCCGCCATCCCGGCACTGCTGGACCTGGCCAGCGCGCTGGACGGTTATGCCGGCGACCCCACGGTGTTCATGGCCCTGTATGCCGCCGCCCGGGAGCTGGCCCTGGATGAGGAGGCGGGGTCGCTGGACGACGTCGCCGACCTGCTGTGGGACACGGCCCTGAAGATCGAGGACGGCAGCCTGGCGTCGGCCGAGACCGAACTGCGCGACGCCCGCCAGCGCCTGAGCGACGCCCTGGACCGCAACGCGCCCGAAGCCGAGATCCGCCGCGACCTGGAGGCGATGAAGGCGGCGCTGGGCCGCTACATGCAGGCGCTGGCCGAGAAAAGCGACCAGCAGCAGGGGCAGAACGGCGACGACGCCACGCTGGAGGACCAGGACGGCCAGACCATCGACATGGGCCAGATGATGCAGCAGCTGGAACAGATGGCGCAGACCGGCTCCCGCGATGCCGCGCGCAAGATGCTGGACCAGATGCAGGACCTGATGGAAAGCGTCCAGACCAACCCGCAGCAGCCGACGCCGGGCCAGCAACAGCAGATGCGCCAGGCCATGCAGGCGCTGGAGAAGCTGCAGCAGCTGACGGCCAAGCAGCGCGAACTGCTGGACGAAACCTTCCGCCAGAGCGACCGGTCGGGCGACGACAACCTGCCCCAGCCGCCCAGCACCCGGGGCGACAACCCCAGTTCCGCCCCCAACCGCCAGGGTGCCGCCCCGCGCCGGCCCCAGCCCAACCAGGGTGCCCAGGACGGCAAGGACCAGGGCCGGGATTTGGCCCAGCGCCAGAACGGCCTGCGCCAGGACCTGCTGGCCCTGATGCAGGAGTTGCAGCAAGGCCAACAGGGCCAGCAGCAGGGTGAGGAGGACGGCCAGCAGCCGGGTGGCCAGCAGGATAGCCAGGAAAGCGGCCAGGGGGCCACTGGTGCGGGCAAATCGCCGCTGGACCAGGCCCTGCGCTCCATGGGCCAGGCCGGCCGGGCGCTTTCCGATGGCGAGGCCGACGACGCGGTGGAGGCCCAGACCCAGGCCCTGCAGTCCCTGCAGGACGGCATCAAGGGCATGGCGCAGCAGATGGCCCGCCAGATGGGCGGCCGCGGCACCCGCATCGCCCCGCGCAGCGCCGGCAACGGCCGGGGCCGCGGCGCCGACCCGCTGGGCCGCCAGATGAATGGCCAGGGGGCCGCCAGCACCGACAGCGTCAAGATCCCCGACCACGGCGACCTGCAGCGCGCCCGCGAAATCCTGGAAGAACTGCGCCGCCGCGCCGGCGAAGCCGGCCGGCCAAAGGAAGAGCTGGATTACATCGACCGCCTGCTGAAGCGGTTCTGAGGGCGGGAGCCGACCGGAAGGCGTGCCGCTGGCCCGCCTTAACACACCTGCCGGAACATGATATCAACCGATCCGTCGCCTATCATTTCCGGATCTGAGAAATGCCGATCACGGGTTTAGTTGATAAATCCCCGGCCCCACAGGCGACGTCCCTGGATCGCAACAAGGCTTTTGATGGCGTGCGTGGATACGCGGCCCTTGTTGTCATCGTATTCCATTGTGTTCTTGGATTTGATTACGGGATCAGGAAATCCATCACGGAACCAGTATCGTCCATTTCCAATTACTATGCTTTCGCAAAATTCTTTCTGGCGACGTTTAGCGGCCATACTGCCGTAAACATATTCTTCGTGGTGAGTGGATGCGTCCTCATCCTGTCGTCCCAGCGCTGCCTTCAGGTCGGGAATATCCGGGGAAACGTGGTCTTCTTGATCCGGCGCACCTTCCGTATCCTGCCCCTGCTGATAATCTGCGTCGCGACCATCGCCGCCGCCTTCTGGGCGCTTTCCTTCGTATTCCCGCAAATCATCTCCCCGTACCCCGAGGCCCAGGTCCTCGACAATTTGCTGTTGGCCTCAAACAAGGTTCACGGCGCGTCCTGGACCTTGCGGGTGGAAATCCTGGCCATCCCGGCCATGGCGATCGCGGGTTTCCTCCATAAGAAGGTGGGAACCGCGGGCCTGGCGTTCTTTCTGCTATTTTCGATCCTGGCCTATGAAAACGCCGGGTTGACCCTTGGCCACCCCGATTTGGGAACCTCGCTGATCTATTTTTCCCTGGGCGCGCTGATCCCGACCGAGGTGGGCGCCGCCGTGGGGCGGTTGCGGGTCGGCATCTGGGTCGTGATCGCGGCCATGCTGTATGAACGCAGCATCTTCATGCCCTATGACGGCTTGACCGTGAAGTTCGCCCAGGCCGGCCTTTGCTTCTGGTTCCTCTGCCAGGTCTTTTACGGCCAGTCGCGGGCAGTGACGGCTTTCCTCAGCCGGCCGGTTTCCGTCTTCCTGGGGAAGATCAGCTACAGCGTCTATCTGTGGAACGTTCTTTTCCTGAACGCCCTGTTCGCGTTCAGGCCCCTTTTCCCCGCCTGGACGCCGGACCACGCGGTGCTTGTCGGCTCCATCGCCAGCATCGCCATCGGGGCCGTAACGATACCCGTGGCCATCCTGTCCGAAAGATACATCGAACAGCCCTTCATCCTCCTGGGCAAGCGGATCGAAGGCCTGTTCCTGCACCTGACGCGCGGCCGTCCAGGCGTTCGCCAGGCGGTGCCCGAGTCCTGAACCGGACCCAGGCCCACACCTAGTTGGGCAGCACGAACTCCGGCCGGATCTGGGCGGCCTGGCCGCCCTTTTCCACGATGTTGCCGTGGTAGACGGTCTTTTCGCCCGGAAACAGGCGGCGGGCCTTGGGCTGCATGCGCCAGCGCTGGAAAGGCTTGCCGTCGGCACCCAGGGCCGACGCCATCAGGTCCGGCACCTCACGCTGGCGGTCGGACTTGTTCTGCACGGTGATGTCGACGAACAGCATGGACGTGCCCTCCACGTCGCGGAACTCCGTCTTGCTGTCCACCATCTCCAGCCCAGCACCTGGCGGTTCCATGCCGAAACCCACCGCGTCGTAAAGACGCGCCGCCGCCGGCCAGGCATCGACGATGGCGTCGCGTTCCACCGCCAGGGCGGCCACGCCGCCGAACACCACCACGGCCAGGGCCGCCCAGCGCACGGCGGCCAGGATGCGGCGCGGCTTTTCCTCGGGCTCCGCCGCGGAGGGCGGGCGCAGGCGTCCCAGCGACAGGGGTGCCGCCGGCGCGTCGTCGTCGTCCCCGGCCCGGCTTCTGTCCCGGGCCAGCATGTCGGTGCCCAGGGTGTTGTATTCCGTCTCGCGCTCCATCTCCGCCGCCAGGTCGGCGAAGGAGGATCGGGAACGCGGCGCCATCCAGTCGGCGTCGTCATCGGGGAAGGAATCGGACGCGCCGGCCGCCTCAGGCACCTGATGCCAAACGGAACCACAGGCGCTGCACCGCACCCGCCGACCTTGCCCGAGAAGAGCATCGTCGACCCGGAAGCGCGTGGCGCAGGACGGGCAGGTTGTTATCATGGGGGGCAGGGCCAGGCCGTATTCCTTAAGAGGCACGTTAGACTTAAACGAAAAGGTCACGCCAGCGCAAGATGAGCCCCAGGAATGTCTTGACCATGACGCTGCAGGGCGGCGTGGGACAACACGTGGGACAGGTAGTCCGCTGGACGCCCGGCCCCCGCCCGTGCCATCACTAGGGCCCGCGTGCGGACGACAGCGTCCGGATGCCGACACCCCAGATGAAGGCCAGTCCCATGAGCCGGCGCGGCCCTGCCGTCCTGTCCCTACGTCGCGATGCCACGGGCCGCTTCCTGCCCTGGCTGATCGCCCTGATGGTGTTCCTGTCCACCCTGGCGGTGGCGGCTGCACAGATGCTGTCCGGCTGGGCGGCGCGCTGGGACAGCGGCCTGGACGGCAGCCTGACCATCCAGGTCAGCCCGGTGGGCCCCGGCCCCGCCCTGGATGAACGGGTGCAGGCGGTGCTGCACGCCCTGGGCGGCGCGCCGGGCATCATCAACGCGCGTCCCGTGCCCATGGCCGACGCCGCCCGCCTGGTGGAGCCCTGGCTGGGCGACGGTGCCCTGTTGCAGGACCTGCCCTTGCCCGCCCTGATCGATGTCACCGCCGGCCCCAGCGCCGACGTGACGGCCCTGCGCCAGCGGCTGGCCGCCGCCGTGCCCGGCACGACGGTGGAGGAACCGGGCGTCTGGCTGCGCGACCTGCGCCGCCTGGCCCGCCTGGTGGAAATGGTGGCCCTGGTCATCGTGGCCCTGATCGGCGGGGCGGCCGTCGCGGTGGTGATGTTCGCCGCCAAGGCGGGCCTGGCCATGCACCAGGACGATGTCGACCTGCTGCACGTCATGGGCGCCACCGACAGCCACGTGGCCGGCCAGTTCCAGCGCCACATCCTGCGCCTGTCGCTGACCGGCGGCCTGGGCGGGGCCGCCGTGGCGCTGGCCACCCTGGGCAGCCTATCCCTGCTGTCGCGCACGGTGGAGGGCACGCTGCTGCCGCCCATGACCCTGGCGCCGGCGCAATGGCTGGTGCTGGTGGCCGTGCCGGTGGTGGCCGCGGCCCTGGCCGCCATCAGCGCCCGCCTGACGGTGCTGCGGGCACTGGAGCGGCTGCCGTGACGCCGCTGCAGCGGGACGACACCAAGGCCGCGCGCGAGCGCGCACCGGCCGTGTCGGCCCCGCGGTCCCGTCCCCTGCTGTCGCGCTTGCGCGGCCTGACGTCGCTGGGCGCCGCCCTGGGCGTGTTGTGGCTGGGCGGCCTGCTGGTCTTCGCCGCCCACATCCCCCGCACGCCGGAGAACACGGGCGAGGCCACCGACGCCATCGTCGTGCTGACCGGCGGCAGTGAACGGCTGGAGGCCGGATTCGACCTGCTGGCCGCCGGGCGGGCGCACAAGCTGTTCATTTCCGGCGTCTATCGCGGCGTCGACGTGCGGGCGCTGCTGCGCATGTCGCAGGCGACGCCGGCGGCGCTGGAATGCTGCGTCGTGCTGGGCTACAGCGCCGACGACACCGTGGGCAACGCGCAGGAGACCGCCCGCTGGATGCAGGCGGAGGGCTATCACTCCCTGCGCCTGGTCACCGCCAACTACCACATGCCGCGCAGCCTGGTGGAATTCCACAACGCCCTGCCCGACGCCCGCATCGTGCCGCATGCGGTGCAGCCGCCCAACGTCCGCCTGGACGGCTGGTGGCACTGGCGCGGCACCGCCGGCCTGATCGTCAGCGAGTACGACAAATACCTGGTGGCCTTCCTGCGCCACGCCCTGGGGCTCTGACACCGGCGGCAAGGTGGTCAAGGGGTGCTGGACAGACGCCGCCCCAGACACTATCGGTACGGCCGAGGGCCCCTGATGCGGCCTTGCGAATCCGAGGGGCGGTTAAGGGCGATGCTGGTTCTGCGATCCCTGATCTTCAACATCGTCTTCTACGTCTGGACGGTGTTTTCCTGCTTCGGCCTGCTGTGGACGCTGGTGGTGCCCCACCGCACCATGATCTGGGCCATCCGCGGCTATATGGCCAGCCTGTCCTGGCTGGAGCGCACCGTCATCGGCTTGCGCTACGAGGTGCGGGGGCTGGAGCATCTGCCCCCGGACGGCACCTTCCTGGTGGGGGCCAAGCACCAGTCGATGTGGGAGACGATGAAGCTGCACCTCATGTTCGAGGATCCGGCCATCGTCCTGAAAAAGGAACTGACCTACATCCCCATCTGGGGCTGGTACGCCGCCAAGGCCCGCATGATCGCCGTGGACCGGGGCAAGCGCGGGGCGGCCATCCAGTCGCTGCTGCGCGGCGCCAGGGAACGGGTGGCCGAGGGCCGGCCCATCGTCATCTTCCCCCAAGGCACCCGCACCGCCGTGGGCGCCTGGCGGCCCTACAAGATCGGCATCGCCCTGCTGTATGAGACCCTGGGCGTGCCCCTGGTCCCCATGGCGCTGAATTCCGGCCTGTACTGGCCCCGGCACAAGTTCCTGCGCCGGCCCGGCACCATCATCATCGAGTTCCTGCCGGCCATCCCCCCGGGCCTGACCAAGGAAGAGGCGCTGACCCGCCTGGAGACGGTGCTGGAGGCCGCGACCGACCGGCTGGTGGTGGCGGCCGGCGGCCCGCCCACCGTGCGGCCGCCCGACGCGCCAACCCGCGCCAACCGCCATGTGACCAATCGCGTCCTGCCTGAGCGCCAGCCCACCCGCTGACCGGTATGAACCGGTTGGCCGGATTGACCGCCAGCCCCCCGGCACCCTACCCTTGAGACCGTTTCCAGTCGGGTTACCGGAGGACGGCATGGTCGGGCGTGAGGGTCAGGCGGCGATCGACGAACCGGCATCCCCCGGAACCCCGCCGGATTGGCCCGCCATCTCATCCCAGGTCTGGGACATGAAGTACCGGTTCAAGCAGCCGGACGGCGCCCCCATCGATCAGACCGTCGAGGACAGCTGGCGCCGCGTGGCCACGGCCCTGGCGGCGGCGGAACGCGACCCCGCCCTGTGGGAACCCCAGTTTTATGAGGCGCTGAAGGACTTCGCCTTCCTGCCGGCCGGCCGCATCCTGGCGGGGGCCGGCACGGGGCGTGCCGTCACCCTGTTCAACTGCTTCGTCATGGGCACGGTGCCCGACGACATGGGCGGCATCTTCGCCGGATTGCGCGAGGCGGCGCTGACCCTGCAGCAGGGCGGCGGCATCGGTTACGACTTCTCCACCCTCCGCCCGCGCGGGGCGCCCGTGGCGGGGGTGGGCGCCGACGCCTCCGGCCCCGTCTCGTTCATGGACGTGTGGGACGCCATGTGCCGCACCATCATGAGTGCGGGCAACCGCCGGGGCGCCATGATGGCCACCCTGCGCTGCGACCATCCGGACATCGAGGCCTTCATCGACGCCAAGCGCGATCCCGGCCGCCTGCGCATGTTCAACCTGTCGGTCCTGGTGACCGACCCGTTCATCGCCGCGGTGCGCGAGGACGGCCCCTGGGACCTGGTGTTCGGGGACACGGTCTGGCGCACGGTGCGGGCCCGCGCCCTGTGGGACCGCATCATGCGGGCGACGTACGACTACGCCGAACCGGGCGTCATCTTCATCGACCGCATCAACGACCGGAACAATCTGGGCGGGGTGGAGGTGATCAGCGCCACCAACCCCTGCGGCGAACAGCCCCTGCCCCCCTATGGCGCCTGCCTGCTGGGGTCCGTCAACCTGGCGGCCCTGGTGGTGGACGCCTTCACCGATCAGGCGCGGCTGGACCTGGACCGGCTGGCCCGCCTGGTGCCGGTGGCGGTGCGCATGCTGGACAACGCCATCGACGTCTCGCGTTTCCCCCTGCCGGCGCAAAGTGCCGAGGCCCAGGCCAAGCGCCGGGTAGGCCTGGGCGTCACCGGGCTGGCCGACGCGTTGATCCTGTGCGGGGTGCGTTACGGCACCCAGGACGCGGTGGATCTGACACGGCAATGGCTGGGTGCGGTACGCCGCCACGCCTATCGCGCCAGCGCCGGCCTGGCGGCGGAGAAGGGCGCCTTCCCCCTGTACGACCGCGACCGCTTCCTGGCCCGGCCCATGATCCGGGGCCTGGACGACGTGACCCGCGCGGCGGTGGAGCGGCACGGCGTGCGCAACGCCCTGCTGACCTCCATCGCGCCCACGGGCACCATCTCGCTGCTGGCGGGCAACGTGTCCTCAGGCATCGAGCCGGTGTTCACCTGGGAATACGACCGCGCCGTCCTGCAACGCGACGGCAGCCGCCGGACGGAACGGGTGGCCGATTACGCCTATCACCGCTTCCGCCTGGCCTTCGGGCCCGACGCCCCCCTGCCCGACAGCTTCGTCGATGCCGGCGACCTGCCGCCCGCCGCCCACCTGGTGATGCAGGCCGCCGCCCAGGAAGAGGTGGACAGTTCCATCTCCAAGACCATCAACTGCCCGGCGGACCTGGATTTCGAGGCATTCAAGGACGTCTACCTGCAAGCCTACGACCTGGGCTGCAAGGGCTGCACGACCTACCGTCCCAACGCCATCACCGGGTCGGTGCTGAGCGCGCCCGCCGCTCCGGTACCGGAACCGACACCGCCGGCGGCCACCGGTGCCGTGCCGCTGGACCGGCCGGAGACGCTGATCGGCGCCACCTACAAGGTGCGCTGGCCGGGCACCGACCACGCCCTCTACATCACCATCAACGACATCGTGATCGATGAACGGCGGCGGCCGTTCGAGGTGTTCATCAACTCCAAGAACATGGAGCATTACGCCTGGACGGTGGCGCTGACCCGCATGATCTCCGCCGTCTTCCGCCGGGGTGGCGACGTCGCCTTCGTGGTGGAGGAACTGAAGGCCGTGTTCGATCCGCGCGGCGGGCAGTGGATGAAGGGCCGCTACGTCCCCTCCCTGCTGGCCGCCATCGGCGAGGTGATCGAACGCCATCTGGTGGAGACGGGCTTCCTGGCCCGCCCCGGCGGCCTGCCGGCGGTGGAGTCGGCCGACGCGGGGGCACCCGACGCCGACACCCGGCCCCCGCCGGCGCAATGCCCCCGCTGTGGCGAGGCCAGCCTGACGCATCAGGAGGGGTGCGACACCTGCCTGTCGTGCGGCTATTCGCGCTGTGGTTGATCAGCCCCGGTGCAAGCCCTTACCGCCGCTATGTTGTCGAAGGGGCAGGGCTACTGGTCTAAGGAGATAGGGGTCCCCCACATGGCACTTCCGGTCGCGCCGGTGCGATCCCCAAAGGGGCTGCCATAAGGCATAGGCCGGGGCCGGCGGCAAGTGCGCGAGGACGGCCGGCCACCGGCTGGGGCGCCCCGCCAGCGGGTGAAGGATGCAAGGCCGGGACGGCTGAAACCCGCGCTTCACACCCCGTTTACCTCGGGGCCACTTGTTAACAAACCGCGCCCAACCCACCCCGGGGACATCGAAGCGATGTTAACAGGATGGACAGCCGGAAGGGGTGGCTACGCCGTCCCGGGGGGATGACCAATGGCCTATCGGAAGGGATGTTAAGCCCCCGAATAGGCCCGGCCGATATCGCCCGATTATATCAAATTCGAGAAATTAGACCCTTTGGTGGTGGTAATAGGCGAGTACGACCCGGACCAGCCTAAGGCGAGGTCGGGTTATGCCCTGTGGGTGATCGACTTTTTCCCGCGATATTTCAGTGATCCGATGGGTCATTACTGTCTTACCGATCCCGCAAATCCACGTGGGGTGTTGACCTGGGGGAATAGGCCGCCGGGACACCCCATCCGGGAACGCCGCTGTAGGGGACCCTAAGAAACCGTCCCCATGGGCGGTCGTGCCGGGTCAGCCAAGATGGAGGGGGGCATGGCGCACATCGACGATCCTCAAACCCAAAGGGCGAACCTGTCGTTCATCAAGGCGTCCATGAAGGCGCCGCTGCTGAGCCGGGATTACGAATTTGAACTGGCCCGCCGCTGGCAGCAGAGCCGGGACGAGAAGGCGCTGCACGCCCTGGTCTCATCCCACACCCGCCTGGTCATCGCCGTGGCCAGCCGCTTCCGCAACTACGGCCTGCCGCTGGGCGACCTGGTGCAGGAAGGCAATCTGGGCCTGATGCAGGCCGCCAGCCGGTTCGAACCGGAGCGCGAGGTGCGTTTCTCCACCTACGCCGCCTGGTGGATCCGCTCCACCATCCAGGAATTCGTGCTGCGCAACTGGTCCATTGTGCGCACCGGCACCACGGCGGGGCAGAAGTCGCTGTTCTTCAACCTGCGCCGCCTGCGCGCCCGCATCGACAGCAACCCCTCCTCCACCTCGCTGACGGCCGAGGGCCGCCGCCACGTCGCCACCGAACTGGACGTGAGCGAGCATGAGGTGGAGAGCATGGAAATCCGCCTGACCTCCATGGACCAGTCGCTGAACCACCCGCTGAGCGAGGATGGCGGCGAGTGGCAGGACTTCCTGGCCGACGACGGCCCCTCGCCCGAGCAGATCGTCATCGGCATCAAGGACAGCCGCAGCCGCACCGCCTGGCTGAGCGAGGCCATGGACACCCTGTCGCCGCGCGAACGCACCATCATCTCCGCCCGCCGCCTGCGGGAGGATGGCGCGACGCTGGAGGAACTGGGCCACACCCTGGGCGTCAGCAAGGAGCGGGTGCGCCAGTTGGAGCACCGCGCCATGGGCAAGCTGCGCCAGAGCATGATGCGCCATGTCGGCCGGCCGGAAGAGCTGTTTGTGGATGCGTGAACGCATCCCTCAGGCGCCGGCAGGCCCGTCCGGACCTTTGGCTTGTCCTCGCATTTCGGTCCGCTGACGCTCCCCAAAATGCTCCGGCGGCCGCGGTCGCGGCCTAGTCGCTTCGCTCCGACCAGGGCCATGGGAAACCGTGGCCCTGGTTTCGTTTTGGCGTCAGGCGATTGCCTTCAGCGCCCTTGCCAGCGCCGTCATGTCGTCGGGCGTGGTGCTGAAGCCGGGGGTGACGCGGATGCAGGCGCCGCCGGCCAGGCCGGCGCGCATGACCGTGAAGATGTGGTGGTCGGCCAGCAGGCGTTTCGCCAGCGCGGTGTTGTCCGCGACCGAGGTCCGGTCCTTCAGGCGGAACGACGTCATGCCGGCGCACAGGCGGGGGTCGTCGGGGGTCAGCACCTGTACCCCCGGTATCTCGCGGGCGGGCAGCGCCCACAGGTCGCGCAGGTAACGCAGGCGCGCGCCGATCACCTTGGTGCCGAGGGCGGCGTGGAAGTCCACGGCGTCAACGGCCGCCATCTGGGCGGCGTAGTTGGCCATGCCGGTGTGCACCCGCGCCAGGATGGGATCGTCGGCCGCGACCTCCTCCCCCATGAAGGGATCGATGTCGGCGATGCGGTCCCGGCGGATGTAGAGGGCGCCGACGCCCGGCGGGGCGCCGATCCACTTGTGCAGGTTGAGCACGGCGAAATCGACGCCGTCGGCGCGGACATCGACCGGCCCCTGGCCCCAGGCCTGGGCGCTGTCCACCACCACGTCCACCCCCCGGCGGCGGGCCAGGGCCACGATCTCCGCCACCGGCAGGCGCAGGCCGTCACGGTGGCTGAGATGGGTCAGCAGCATCAGGCGGACGGCGGGGTGTGCCGCCAGCGCCTGGTCATAGGCGTCGATCAGGCCCTGGTCTGTCGCCGGCCAGGGCAGGTCCACGTTGACCACCGCCACGCCCCGGCGCCGTTCCAGCCAGGCCAGGGCCGTGCGGGCGCTGTCATAGTCATGGTCGCTCATCAGCACGGCGTCGCCGGGCCGCAACCGGCTGTAGCCGCTGAGCACCGCCTGCAGCGATTCGGTGGCGTTGCGGGTGATGACGATCTCACCCGGTTCGGCATTGATCTGGGCGGCGATGCGCTGCCGCAAGGCCTGGTAATAGGGCCAGAAGTCCCGCCGCACGAAGGTGGCACCCTCCGCGTTCACCTTGGCGGTGTAGCGGTCATAGGCGGCGTTGACGGCCAGCGGCATCTGGCCGAAGGCGCCGAATTCCAGGTTGATGATGCCGGTGTCCGGTCGCGCCGGATAGGCGGCGGCGATCTTCTGCCAGCCGGCCTCGTCATCCAGCGCCTTGGGCGCCGTGACGGTCGCGGGAACCGGTTGCGCCCCCGCCGGGGAGGACCCGGCCATCAGGCCACCGGCGGCCCCCATCAAGGCGGCTTGCAAAAGCATGCGTCGTTCCATGGACATGGACTCCATCCGCCGACCGGCGGTTCAGGGATATCAGGATAATACAGCGGCATGGGATTTCCCCCATGCCGCTGTAGGACGCGACCGCGTCCGCCGGAGCTTGCCCAGGGAGCGGAGTGGACTGGAAAGCGAGGAAGGCAAGCCGGCGGATGCCGGCGCCCGCCGATTGAGGGCGGCATTTGAGCGGTACGATCAAATGCCACGCATTCAAGCTTCAGAAAGCGGCGTTGACGCGCACGTAATAGCGGCCGCCATAGGTGTCGTAGGGCGCGTTGCGCGAATATTCGATGCCCCGGCTGGCCTGGTAGACGGCCTTTTCCGGATAGGTGTCGAAGATGTTCTCACCCGCCACCCGCACCGACAGATTGTCGTTGATGTGATAGGTGACCGACAGGTCGTAGAAGGTGATGCCGCCGAAGGTCTGGTAGATGTCGCCGGTGGAATTGCCGGTGCTGTCCGTCCAGCCGCCGTAATACCGGACCCGCGCCTGGTATTCGAAGGGATGGTCGGTATAGGTGACGCTGGCCGTCACGTTGTTCTTGGGCAGGCCCTGTTCATACAGGATCTTCTGCGTCGGATTGGCGTTCAGGCTGCCGGCGGTCACCATGGTCAGGTTGTGATTGTAGGCCAGCTTCAGGTCCACGCGGCCCGTCTCGAACACCGGCTGGGTGTAGTCCACCACCACGTCCAGGCCCTGGGTGCGGGTGTTGAAGTCGTTGGTGAACCAGTAGACGGAGGTGTAGTTGTCCGCCCCCGGCACGCCCTGGGCCACCAGCTGGGCCTTTTGCGCCGCGGTCAGGGTGATGGTCTGGGAACTTGAGAAGCGGTTGGCGACGTCGACCTGGTAGGCATCGACCGAGCCCGACAGGCCGACATCGGTGCGCCAGACGGCACCCAGGCTGTAGTTCTGCGAGGTTTCGGGCTTCAGCGGCTGGGCGCCCAGCGCCACCGCCAGTGGGTTGTCCGGCGACAGGCGGCCGCTGGTGAACAGTTGCAGGGTGTTGGTGTCCAGCCCCTGCGAGGTGCTGAGGGAGTTGATCTGCCCCGGCGTCGGCGCCCGGAAACCGGTGGAGTATGAGGCGCGCAGGGCCAGGTCGGGCGTGATCTCGTACCGGGTGGAGGCCTTGTAGGTCATCTTGTCGCCGAAACCGCTGTAGGTCTCATACCGGGCGGCACCACCCACGGTCCATTGCGGCAGCAGCTTGGCCTCAAGGTCCAGGTAACCGGCATAGCTGGTCTGGTACCAGGACCCGGCCTGCTGGTCGCTGAAGCCCGGGAAGCCGTTGGCGCCCGAGGCCAGGCCGGCGGTGGCGCCCGGCCCCACCAGATACGAGGCCTTGTCCCCCGTCTCCACTGTATAGATCTCCAGCCGGCGCTCACCGCCGAAGGCGATGTTCAGCGGTTCCGGCAGGGCGCCGACATCCAGGCGATAGACGCCGTCGGCGTTCAGGTTGAACTCATCCTGCCGCTGGGTGCCCAGGAAGAAGTTGGTGGGGCTGTCCGGCCCCATCGACGCGTTGATGGAATTGTAGAGGTAGAAGCGGCTTTCGTTCTCGCCGTACGACCCGCTGAGGTCCCAGTCGAAATCACCGCCGACATGGCCGCGGGTACCCCAGACGGCCTGATAGTCGGTGTACTTGATGCCTTCCTGCGGCGTGAAGCCGTTGGGGTAGAGGGACTTCAGGTCCCAGCCGGGGAAGATGGTGGGCGCCAGCCCGTAGACACTGGCGTTGCTCTTCACGTCGGGCGTGCGCCAGTTGATGTCGTTCAGCCCCTCGCCCGTCGCCACGGTCATGAAGCCGTACACCTCCGCCGCGCCCACCGGCAGCATGCCGTCCACGGCGTAGTGGTAGGAACTCTCGTCCGGCCGACCCCAGCGCTGCACCGGGTCGGGGATCTTCAGGGATGGGTTGGCCGCCTGCAACGCGGCGGCATCCGCGCGCTGGTGAGTGCGGGAGGTCAGGGTGCCGTCCGACCATTCCGCCGTGGCGATCAGGTGGCCGCCGTCGCCCACCTCCGTCCCGGCGCGCAAACCGCCATTCCAGGTGGTGCCGTCGCCGGCATAGTACTGCGAGCCCTGGGCGTAGCCATAGACGCCGGGCCGGTCGTCCAGCTGGATGTTGATGACGCCGGCGATGGCGTCGGACCCGTACTGGGCGGAGGCACCGTCGCGCAACACCTCCACCCGGCCGATGGCGAAGTCCGGGATCTGCGCCAGGTCCGCCCCCTGGGCGCCGCGCTGGCCCAGGAAGGCGGTGCGGTGGAAACGCTTGCCGTTGACCAGCACCAAGGTCTGGTCGGGCGACAGGCCGCGCAGATGGGCCGGGCGGATGAACTGCCCACCGTCGGAGCTGGGCAGCTTCTGCACGTTGAAGCCGGGAATGACCTGGGTCAGGTTTTCCAGCAGCTGGTTGGAGGCGCCGTCCTGAAGGTCCTTGGCGCTCAGCACGTCCACCGGCGTCATGGTGGTGAACTGGGTGCGGCCACGATCGCGCGTGCCGGTGACCACGATCTCATCCAGGCTGCCACCGGCGGCATCGGCCACCTGGACGTCGGCGGGGGCCGCCTGGGCCCGGGGCCGGGCCGCCGACCCGGATGACGGTGCCACAGCCGGCGCCAGCTTCAGCACCACCGTGCGGCCGTCGTCCGACGCCACCACCAGGGGCGTGCCCTTCAGCAGGCGGGCCAGGGCCTGGCCGCGATCGAGATCGCCTTGCAAGGCGGCGGTGTTGATGCCGTCCAGCTGGTCGGTGGGCGCCAGGATCTGGATGCCGGCTTGCTGGGCGAACAGGGGGATGGAACGCACCGCCGGCTGGGCCGCCAGATCGAAATGCGCGTTCTGCGCCCAGGCCGGCGTGACACCCCACAGGCCACCCAACGCCGTGCCCGCCAACATCAGGCCGCGACCGTATTTCACAATCATTACATCTTCCCCCAACGATGAAGTGGGCGGCCTTGCCGTCCTCGACAGTCGGCCGCGCTCATTGCGTTCATGCTGGGAGAGAGAATTGGCGGCTTATCTTTCCGCCACTCCGTCATTTAAGTTTAACAGCTTAAATCCCTACGCGACCTATCCTCACGAACTCATTCAATCAGAAAGAACTATATTGCCACCATCTTCCCTGTATTGGGCACCGAAGCTGATGGCGGCGGCACGGGCGAAGCCGGCCAGGTCGGTCGCCTGGAACAGGCCGGAGATGCGCCGCTGGGCCAGGCGGTCACCCGCCAGCACCAGGCGCCGGGGGGAATAGCGCGCGAACTCCGCCGCCGCCTGGGCCAGGGTTTCGCCTTCGAAGGCCAGGCGCCCCTCCCGCCACATCAGGGCGCGTTCCAGCCCACCCTTGGCCACCGTCTCGAAACTGACCTGGGTGCCGTGACCGCCGTGGCGGATCATCACCTCCTGCCCCGGCGCCACCAGCACGGCGTCATCCGGCGCCGGCCGCAGGGACCAGTCCCGGCCGGTCAGGCGGCCCAGCGCGTCGGCCAGCGCCGACGGCGGCCCCTCGATGGCGGCCTTGCCCGACACCACCGCCACCGTCATCGCCCCCGTGCCCAGCAGGCGCAGGGCGCAGGCCGCCCCGCCGGCGAAGACCTGGGCCACGGCGCTGCGCACCACGAAGGGCGCCGCCCAAGCCTCCGCCCCCTCGAAGAAGGCCTCCCCCCGGTCCAGGCGGACCAGGCGCCGGCCGGCATGGAAATCCACCGAGACGGCCGAGTCGGTGTTCAGGATGATGCGCGACCCGTCGTCCAGCGGGATGTGCCGCACCTCCCCCACCAGGGAGGTGAAGGTCTGCGCCGCCGCCGGGCGCCGGCCGCCCAGGCCATAGACCGCAACGCCCGCCAATCCCGCCGCCGCGGCCACCAGGGCGCCCCGGCGGGTGATCCCGCGCGACGGCGGTGGCGCCATGGCCAGGGCGTCGGCCACGCCGCCGCCCAGCAGCAGGGCGCGGGCCCGGGTCAGGGCGCCCAGGTGGCGCACATCGTCCACCAGCCAGGCGTCCAGGTCGCGCTGTTCTTCCGGCGTCAGGGCATGCGCGTCCAGCCGGGCCGCCCACTGGGCGGCGATCAGGTCAATCGCCCCGGCGGTTTGTCTTGGAATCACGCTCATTCGACCTTTTGTCCGCCACGCCACCCGTCTCCGGTTCCGCACCCGCCCGGGCACGTCCGAACTTTTCCATCAGCAGCTTCAGCCCCCGGCTGACATGCTTTTCGACCGTGTTTTCCGACAATCGCATGCGCCGCGCGATTTCCTGCTGCGGCAAACCCTCCACCCGGCGCATGACGAAGGCCCGCCGCGTCTGGCGCGGCAAATCCTCGATGGCGCTTTGGATCAGGCGCAGTTCCTGCCGGGCGGAGGTGATCTCCTCCGGCGAGGGCGCGTCCATTTCCGCCCCCAGCGCCGACAGGTCGGCCACGGCGGCGATGGGCACCACGCGGGCCTGGCGCAACTGGCGCAGGATGACAGAGTAGGCGGTCTGGAAGGCATAGGCGCGGGGGTTGTGGATGTCGGCCACGCACGGCCGGGCCGCCAGGATGGTGTAGGTTTCCTGCACCACATCGTCGGCATCGAAGCCCAGATAGGACTTGGACCGCAACCAGACGCGCAGGCCGTGCTCATGCGGCAGCACATGCGCCGCCAGCCACCGCGCCCGGTCGTCGCTGAGCCGCGCCGCCGGCGGGGAACTTCCCTGAAAGTCGTTCAGATCCTGCACAGGCCGCATCCCGCTGCGGCGCCGGCAGACAAGGCCCATCCCCATCCCGGCGCACGCGATCGTCGTAGGGCCTTGATGCGTCAGCGGGGGTGTTTCCCCCATGCGTCATAAAAAATTTATAGTCTTACGCGCGCAGTTTGATCGTGGCCGATCAAACTTCCCCTCAGGCGCCGGGCGCCAGCATCCGCTGGCTTGGCTTCCTCGATTTCCAGTCCGTCTTCGGCTCCCCAGAAATCTCCGGCGGCTGCGGTCGCAGCCTACAGCGGCATGAGCCGAAGTCCCATGCCGCCGGTATTCTTCACGACAGCTTCGGGCAGTCCTCGGTCACGCTGGGCGCCCCGGCTTCACCGATGGTGATGCCCACGGGGCCAACGGGATCGGAGGGGCCGTGGTCGCCATCGGCCAATTGCCAGACCCGCACCTGGCCGGTACGGCCGCGCAGGCTGTATTCGCCGACATCGGTCATGGCGACGCCGCAGTCGCCGGCGGCATCCACCGTGTCGGCGCTGGCCAGGACGATGCAGGGGGCGGCCTCGGCGGCCAGGTCGGCGCCCAGCGCCTCCAGCCGGGCGGCGGCGTTCACCGTGTCGCCGACGATGGTGTAGTTGATGCGGCTGGCGGTGCCGATGTTGCCCACCACCACCGGGCCGGAATGGATGCCCACCCGCAGGCAGATGGCGGGCCGGCCCTGGGCCATCGCCTCGTCATGGGTGTGACGGATGCAGCGGCTGATGGCGGCGGCGGCGCGCAGCGCGCGGGCGGCGTGGTCGGCCTGGTCGTCAGGCGCGCCCCAGAAGGCCATAACGGCGTCGCCGATGAACTTGTCCACCGTGCCGCCCTCCGCCTCGATGCAGGCGGACAGCAGGGTGAAATGCTCATTGAGCAGGGAGGCGGTCTGGGCCGGCGTCATGTTCTGCGCCAGGGTACTGAAGCCCTTGATGTCGGTGAACATGACGGTGACGTCGCGTTCCTCCGACAGGATGGAGCCGGCATGGTCGCCCCGGCGGATCAGGCGCAGGACCAGCGCCTTGGGCACGTAGGATTCAAACCAGCGCAGGCCGGTCAGCATGGTGTTGAAGGCCGCCGCCGCGTCCGACAATTCGCTGAGGCGGCTATCCGGCAAATAGGGCACGGCGTGGAAGTCCAGGTCGCGTAGCGAGGTCGCTGCCCGCGACAGGCCCCGGATCTGCCGGCTGATGGTCTTGCCCAGGATGAGGCTGAGGACCACGGACACCAGCAGGATGGCGACACCACCCAGGCCGAACCAGCGCACCCGGCGGATTTCCTGGTCCACCTCACGCTGCGGCAGGGCCATGACCAGGGTCCAGCTGCGGGCGCCGTACCCCGTCAGGTCGCGCAGCAGATAGACGTAATCGACGTCGCCCACGGTGGCCTGGCGGAAATCCAGGTCACGCAGCTTGCCGCCCATGCCGTCGCGGGCCACCACATGGCCCGGCGGCTGGCGCTGCCAGATGCCGGCGGCCACGGGATCGCCCAGGTCGGCCAGGGTGGGCAGCGGCGGGGTGCGATCGGCCAGGTCGAAGGTGCGGCCGATCAGGGCCGGGTGGGCCAGCACATGGTCGGCGTCATACAGGATGAAGGCGGTTACGCCCTGGCTGCTGTCCAGCTCACCCAGGAAGCCTGACAAGTCGACGAAGCTGACGCCCACCAGCACGGCACCCAGGAAAGTGCCGTCGGCCGCGCGCACCGGCGCCCGCACCGTCAGATAGCTGGTCTCCCCTTCCGTGGACCAGACGGGATCGACCCAGCGGGCGATGGGCGCGGCCTTCATCTCCTCCATCAGCACCTTGGTGGCGGGGGGCGGCGTCATGGTCGACACCTCCGCCTCCGTCCGCCCGGTACGGCGGGCCACGGTCCACTTGCCCTCCGGCGAGACGAAGCTGACCGCCGTGATCTGGGGCGAGGCCGCCAGGGCGGAGCGCAGATTCTGGCCCAGGCGCGCGGTGTCGGTGGTGTCGATCTCCCCCCGCGCGATGGAGGCCACCAGGAATTCCGCCTGGTACTGGGCCGGATCCAGCTGGGCGCGCACGCGCACCGTCATACCGTCCATGGCCAGGATGACCTTGTCCGTCAGCAGCGCCGCCGTGTTGCGGGTGGATGTGCTGAAGCCCAGGATCAGGACGCTGGCCACCGCCACCAGAACCAGCGTGCCGAACCCCAGCAGCAGCGCGGTGGCGATGGACAGGCGCACGGCGGAGCGACGGATGGGGCATCCCCTTGCCGACTGCTCCAGGGCCTGTGTCGTTTCACTCATGGCCCGCACGGTAGCGGTCGGCCGGCCCGGCGGCAACTGCGGCAAGGGGGCACGCCACCCGTGTTGCGGGTATGGGGCGGATGCCAACTGAGCATATTGCATTAAGCAATAGTTAACAGCACCCCAACAAACAATTGCATTATGCATTACATAAAGCGACACGCCTGACCATCGTTCCAGTGCTACAAGCCGAGCCGACGTGGGAAGTGACACCGCGGATGCCCAGTTCCTAAGGCTTTTGCGCTTCCCAATGAACCTTTGGCCGCTTGGCCCGGTGTTTGCGAAGTATCGAACGTCTCGCAGAGCAACCCCCACCTCAAGGGATCCGCAGACGATGGAACCGATGGAATTTCGTCCCCTACGCGTTTTTGGCCTCGCCCCACCGTCCACCTGAGACGGGCCGGGCAGCGGCCGGAACCCTGGGACCGCCGATACCCATCAGACGCGCCATCACCGGCTTACGCGGCCGTGCCATCAATCGGTTCTGGCAGAACGCGTAAACTGTCAACGGCGCGGACCAATGGTCCGCGCCGTCTTTTCTTCTGGACCGTCAGCCCGTATCGTCATCGCGCCCCAGTTGCCGGAAACGCCCGCGATGCACGCCAGACGACTCGCCTTCACGCTGCTGGCCGTGGCGCTGTGCGCCCTGCCGTGCGGTGCCGGGGCGCGGACGCACCGGACCAGGACCGCCCATGCCAAATCCTTCCGGGGCCTGACGCCCGCCGGCAACGGCGTGGTGATGGCGGTACTGAGCGGCGACACCCTGACTCTGCGCGACGGCCGCGTGGTACGGCTGGCCGGCATCCTGGCGCCACGCCGGGCGCAGACCGGCCGCCAGGCGGATGGCGAAGGCACCCACGCGGCTTGGCCGCTGGCACCGGAATCGCGCGCGGCGCTGGAGGCGCTGGTGCTGAACCGCACGGTCGGCCTGATGCTGGGCGGCACCGACCACGACCGTTACGGCCGCGTCCTGGCCCACCTGGTCATCCGGGATGGACAGGGCCGCCGCCCGCTGTGGGTGCAGGACGCCCTGCTGCGCCAGGGCTGGGCGGAACTGGCCCCCCATCCCGACGCGCCCAAGGGCCTGGCACCGCTGCGCCGGGCCGAAACCTATGCCCGCGATCATGGCCTTGGCCTGTGGGCCGATCCGTTCTACGCCGTGCGCGATCCCGACACAGCGGCTCAGAGCGAGGGGCGCTACGCGGTGGTCAGCGGCCGGGTGCTGGACGCCGCCGACGCCCGCGACCGCGTCTATCTGAACTTCGGCGCCAACCGGCGCACCGACTTCACGGTGGAGATCGACCGCCGCGACATGGCCGCCTTCCGCGCCCGCCAGTTGAGCCCGCTGGACCTGAAAGGCCGCATGGTGGAGGTGCGCGGCTGGGTGGAGGAGCACAACGGCCCCATGATCCGCGTCACCAACCCCGACCAGATCGTCACCACCGACGGCCGCTGGCCCCACCGCCGCCCGACGCGCAAGGGGAAGGACGCCGCACCGGACAGCACGCCGAGGGCGGAGGGCACGCCTCCGGCCACAGAGCCCTGACCATGGCCGGCGACCGCCGGCCCCGGAACTTTCCGGGGAACGCAGTGAACTGGAAAGTGAGGACAAGCCTAGCGGCCGGACGGCCGCGCCCGGCGCCTGAGGGCGCGCTTAAAGATAAGCCCCAGCACCCTCGCCCCGCGCCACCGCCAGGCCCATCTGCAGGCTGCGGCCGATGCGGGTAGCGGCCGCCACGATGCGGTCCGCGGCCTCCGCCGCGAACATTTCCCGGGCCGTCTCGCCGAACAAGGTCAGCCAGCGGCGGAAATGGTCGGGGCCGATCTCCGGCAGGCCGGCATGCACCACCATGGGCCGGCCTTCATAACGCCCGGTGCTCAACAGGACCGAAGACCAGAAGTCGCTGATGCGGGCGCGATGGCGGACCCAGGCCTCCTCCGCCGTGCCCACGACCGCGAGGAAGACGGGGCCCAGCAGGGCATCGGCCCGGGCGCGATCGTAAAAGGCCGCGACCAGGGCGGCGATGGCATCCTCCGTCACCGTGGGGAAAACGGTGGGGCAAGCGGCGGGAAATTGTGACATCGCTGTATGGCTCCGGCCGGATCGGGTCAAAACGCCCGCTCCCGCCTTGGTTGGGTTTGCGCTGGCACGTGCGCTTGTCCTACACTTTGCGCCTTTCCCAGAAGCTGGTGTAACGACCCATGGCGCGCGGCGATCTTTTTCCACCCCTGGAACCCTATCGGACCGGCACGCTGGCCGTCAGCGGCCTGCACACGATCTATTGGGAAGAAGCCGGCAATCCGGCGGGCGCGCCAGTCGTATTCCTGCATGGCGGCCCGGGTGCCGGCGCCTCGCCCACCCATCGCCGCTTCTTCGACCCCGCCCATTACCGCATCATCATCCTGGACCAGCGCGGCGCCGGCCGCTCCACCCCCCTGGGTGAAATCCGCGAAAACGACATCCCGCAGCTTGTTTCGGATCTGGAACAACTGCGGTCGCTGCTGGAAATCGACCGCTGGCTGGTGTTCGGCGGCTCCTGGGGCTCCACCCTGGCGCTGGCTTACGCCCAGGCCCATCCGGAACGGACCAAGGGCCTGGTGCTGCGCGGCATCTTCCTGATGCGCCAGCAGGAGATCGACTGGTTCCTGTATGAGATGCGCACCCTGTTCCCGGAGGCGTGGGGCACCTTCGCCAACCACATACCGGTGAACGAACGCGGCGATCTGCTGGAGGCGTACTACCGCCGCCTGACCTCCGCCGACCCGCAGACCCGCATGGCCGCCGCCCGGATCTGGAGCGTGTATGAGGGCGCCTGCTCCACCCTGCTGCCCAGCCCGGAACTGGTCTCCGCCTCCGGCGAGGACAACCACGCCCTGGGCCTGGCGCGGATGGAGGCGCACTACTTCCGCAACAACAAACTGACGCCGGAAGGCGCCCTGCTGGACAATGTGGACCGCATCCGCCACATCCCGGCGATCATCGTGCAGGGCCGCTACGACGTGGTCTGCCCCATCCGCACGGCGGATGAATTGCACCGCGCCTGGCCCGAGGCCGACTACATCATCGTGCCGGACGCCGGCCACAGCGCCATGGAACCGGGCATCCGCTCCGCCCTGGTGCAGGCGACGGAGCGGTTCAAGACTTTATAAGTTCCTCAGGCGCCGGCGCCCCCATCCGGGGGCTTGTATCTTCCCAATCTGCGTAAAGTAGCGCCGTCACGGGCTGGGGCATGCCCCAGCCCGTGATCCGACCGGAAGACCGTTCCAACGGCGGGAAGTTCCGGCTCCGTAGCCAAGCAAGGCTCTCCGGTCGGCCCCTTCATTAGCCCGAACAGTTGCACGGGGTCGCCGCCCCGCATGCGCAAGGCTGGGAGTATGAAGATGGCGCAGAACGACTCTATCATCGCCCTGGATGTCAGCAAGGACCGTCTCGACGGCTTCGACGATGAAACCGGGGATGTCTTCCAAATTGAGAATTCCCCGGCTGGCTACGTGGCTTTGCGGCAACGCTGCCGGAAACGCACCGTGCAGATCGTCATGGAGGCCAGCGGTGGCTATGAACGGCCCGTCGCTCAGACCATGGTGAAGGCCGAGATCCCAGTTCGGATCGTCGACCCCCGCAAGGTTCGCTACTACGCCAAAGCTTCCGGTCGTTGGGCCAAGAATGATCGGCTCGACGCCCGCATGATCGCAGCCTATGCCAAGGCGATCAAAGGGGAAGACCACAAGCCGGACAAAGACCGGGAAGCGTTGGCTGAGCTGACAACATACCGCCGCCAATTGCTTGAGGATCGGACCACGATCACCAACCAGGCCAGACGGCTGGAGAACGCCGAACTGCGCCGACTGGCCAAGCGACGATTGAAATCCATCGCCCTTCAGATCGTCCTGGTCGATAAGCGCATCGCCAGCCACATCGCCGCCTCGGAGGTCTTGAAGACCAAGAACAAATTCCTCCGCTCCATCCCCGCCATAGGCCCTGTCTTCGCAAGTACCGCGCTGGCCCATATGCCCGAACTGGGCGCCCTTACACGCCAACAGGCTGCCGCCCTCGCCGGCGTCGCACCCATGGACAATCAAAGCGGAAAACGCGACGGGCCCCGGAGCATCTACGGCGGAAGACCCGCCGTCCGTAACGTTCTCTACATGGCCGCCGTCGTCGCCAGCCGCCACAACCCACCCCTGGCCGCCTTCTACAAAAAGCTCATCGCCGCCGGCAAAAAGCCCAAGGTCGCTCTCACCGCACTCATGCGGAAAATCATCGTCCTCGCAAACTCAATCCTCAGGCAACAGCGCGAATACGATCCGGCTCACGCCTCATGAAGACAGTTGCTTGGCTATCCTCGATTTCCAGTCCGCCTGCGGCTCTCCGGAAATCTCCGGCGGCCGCAGTCGCGGCCTACGGGTCTGGCGGCCCGATGGGAGACCTTTCCTTCAGGGCTGTACGGAGCGAAGCGACAAGGACGCGACCGCGTCCGCCGCAGCGAGCACCGAAGGGCGCAGCGAGGATAGCCAAGCCCCCGGATGGGGGCGCCGGCGCCTGAGGAACTGAATAGCCCCCAGAGGGGGCGCCGGCGCCTGAGGACAACAGCGTTAAGCCCTTAGGCGCAGGCCTTTGACGCCTTGGCGCAGCTTGGTCCAGGGGCGTTCGTCGGGGGTCAGGTCGATGCCGACCTCGGTCACCCGGGCCTCGTCCATCGCGGCGACGATCAGCGCCACCTCGCCCACCCGCAGGCGCACGCCGACGCTGGCGCGGCGGCCCAGGCGGCGGCTGAGATGGTCGCCGATGGCGACATCCTCCGCCAGATCGGGCGGGGTGAAACCATAGAGGCCGGCCACGGTGGTCAGCGGCGTTTCGCCCTTGACCTGGAAATCACCCAATCCCGACGCCCGGCGGCCATGGTCGCGGCGACCGAACAGGCGTTCCATGGCGGTCAGCGCCGCGGGCTCGCCCAGCACCAGGACGGCATCGCCGGGGTAGAGCACCCGTACCTCCTCCGGTGCTACGGGATGACCCTCACGGATCATGGCCAGCACGCGCACCGATTCCGGCACCACCAGCCGGCCCAGGCCGCGTACCGCCGCCTCGCTTTCCGCCGCCACGGTCAGCATGGCCAGCTGCTGCGGCCCGTCCACCGGCAGGTCGATGTCGGCCCGGCTGGGCGGTTCAGGGTCGGCCGGGATCTCCACGTCCAGCAGGCGTGCCGCCGGGCCGATGGTCCAGCCCTGGGCCAGCAGCGACAGCAGCACCACGGCGAAGGCGATGCCGAAATAGGTCTCCGCCCCGCGCAGGCCCGACAGCACAGGCAGCAACCCCAGGAAGATGGGCACCGCGCCGCGCAGGCCCACCCAAGAGATGAACAGCCGCTCGTTCCAGGCGAAGCCGAAGAAGGACAGGCACAGGGTGACGGCCAGGGGGCGCGCCACCAGGATCAGCGCCACGGCCACCACCAGGGCCGGCAACGCCACCCGCAGCAGCGTGTCGGGCGACACCAGCACGCCCAGCATCAGGAACAGGGAAATCTGGCTGAGCCAGGCCAGGCCGTCGTGGAACCGCTCGATGATCTGGCGCGCCTTCATGCGGCGATCGCCCATGACCAGGCCGGCGAGATAGACGGCCAGGAAGCCCGAGGCGCCAATGGTCTGCGTGGCGCCGAAGATGAACAGCGTGCCGGCCAGCGCCAGGATGGGGTAGAGGCCGGCCGACAGCTCAAGCCGGTTGATCAGGGCGGCCAGCGCGAAGCCGCCGGCGACGCCGATGATGCCGCCGCCGCCCATCTCCAGCGCGAACTGGCCCAACTGCGCCCAGCCGAAACCCGAGCCCTGGACGGCATGGATGGACAGCAGGGTCAGGAACACGGCCATGGGATCGTTCAGGCCCGACTCCACCTCCAACAGGGCGGAGACGCGGGGCCGCAGGCGCAGGCCCCGCTGGTGCAGCAGCAGGAACACGGCCGCGGCGTCGGTGGACGCGACGATGGACCCGATCAGGAAACCCTGCGCCCAGCCCACGCCCAGCAGCCAGCGCGCCACCACGCAGGTGATGCCGGCGGTGATGACCACGCCGACGGTTGACAGGACCAGGGCCGGCCAGCGCGCCATCTTGAACACGCTGCGCGGCGTGCGCAGGCCGCCGTCGAACAGGATGACGGCGATGGCCATGGACCCGACCAGCGAGGCCAGGCGGTAATCGTTGAACTGGAAGTTGGCCAGCTTGTCGACCGCGATGCCCAGCGCCAGGAACACCAGCAGCAGCGGCGCGCCGATACGCGAGGACGCGCGGCCGGCCAGGATGGCCAGCAGCAGCAGCGCCCCCATGGCGAGGATGATGGTATCGACGTGATGCACTGGCAGCCTTGCTCCCCCTTCGGTCTGCGAGGCTTACCGTGCGGCAAGACCCCGGACCAGCTATCCATTCGGACCAGACGGCGCCGGGTCCCGTATAGGTGACGTGCGCGGGAAGGCCCCCCACCGGGCCATCCCCATCATACCCCCCAAGATTTCCATGGACATTGTGACGGCCATACGGCGGCGGCCGGGATTTTCTGGGAATACGGCGGCGACCCGTCAGAAAGCCGGGTCGGCCATCAGATGATGCACCTGGAACCCCCATCCCGTCGCCATGTCGGACGCCACACGGGCGCGGTGGCAGATATGCGGGTCATGTTCCAGGCACAGCAGGCAGGCGGGGCCCTTGAGCGCCGTGGCCGCCGCCACACCCAATTCATACTGCGCCTCCGGCCGGGCCAGCGCCTTGTCCACCACCGACCAGAACAGCGGCAGGTTGCCGGCCCGCCCCGCCAGCCGTCCCTCCTTGGGCGTGCCCAGCGCCTTCAGGTGCAGATACTCGATCCCCGCACCGCGCAAGGCCGCCGACAGGGGGCCCTTGGAAAAGCCCGCGCGGCGCGACAGCGGCAGCTCGCGCACATCGATCAGGGTGCGCACGCCCGCCTTCACCAACTGTTCCACCAGGGCCGGCTGGCCCACCTTCTCATACCCTATGGTGTAGAGGTCGGGCATGGGCGGGCGTGTCCTTATGGTTAAGAGGGCATTGCCATCAGAGGTGGGGCCCACCCCCGCGCCAGGCAAGGGGCCCATGCGTCCGGCAGTGGGGTCTTCCACCCCGCACAACCCTTGCCTTAAGCCCCCACCCCGTGTACAAACCGCGCTTCATTTGGGCGGCGAGGCCGGACCGAGAGGTCCAGGGCATGCCCACCCGTTCAAGTGAGATCCACCGCCGTTCCCGGAACGGTTATTATTCGAAGGAACCAAAATGCCCAAGCTGAAGAATCACAGCGGGACGAAGAAGCGGTTCAAGCTGACCGCCTCCGGTCTCGTTCGCGCCCAGGCCGCCGGCAAGCGCCACGGCATGCGCAAGCGTCCGCAGAAGATGAAGCGGAACGCCCGCGGTATGATGACCCTGTCCAAGCAGGACGGTATCATCATCACCAAGAATTTCATTCGGGTACCGTAAGGAGGGCTGAACCATGGCTCGCGTTAAGCGGGGCGTGACCACCCACGCCCGTCACAAGAAGATCCTGAAGCTCGCCAAGGGCTTCCGCGGTCGTTCCAACAACTGCTTCCGCATCGCGATCGAGAAGGTCGAAAAGGCGCTTCGTTACGCCTACCGCGACCGTCGCGCCAAGAAGCGCAACTTCCGCGCCCTGTGGATCCAGCGCATCAACGCCGGTGCCCGCATCCACGGCCTGACCTACAGCCAGTTCATGCACGGCCTGAAGCGCGCCGCCATCGACGTTGACCGCAAGGTCCTCGCCGACATCGCCGCGCGTGAGCCGGATGCGTTTAAGGTCCTGGTCGATCAAGCCCAGGCCGCTCTCAAGGCTGCTTGATCCTACCCGGATCAACGCCTACTGAAAAAAGGGGAGCAGGCCCGGCGGGCCCGCTCCCCTTTTTTTGTTTTGTGGTTTTGTTTGTTCCCTCAGACGCCGGGCGCGGCCCTCCGGCCGCTTGGCTTCCTCGGCTCGCGCCCTGCGGTACTCGCTGCGGGGCCGGCGGTCGCCGGCCATAACGGCGTTCGTGTCATTGCCAGTACCCAAGAACCGTCCCAACGCACCCAATAACGGATCGTCGCGATGAACATCCTCGACAGCCTGAAGGCCGACTTGCTGGCCGCCGCTGCCGCCGCCCCCGACCTGGCCGCCCTGGAAGAGGTGCGGGTGGACGCCCTGGGCAAGAAGGGCCGCATCACCGGCCTGATGAAGGACATGGGATCGCTGACGCCCGATGAACGGCGCGAGCGCGGCCAGGCCCTGAACGCGGTGAAGGAAGAGATCAGCGCGGCGCTGGACGCCCGCCGCCAGGTGCTGAAGGCCGCCGACTTGGCCAAGCGGCTGGAGGCGGAGCGCATCGACGTCAGCCTGCCCGCCCGGCCGGAGACGGAGGGCCGCGTCCACCCCATCACCCAGACGGTGGAGGAGATGATCGCCATCTTCGCCGACATGGGCTTCACCGTGGCGGAAGGGCCGGACATCGAGACGGATTTCAACAACTTCACCGCCCTGAACATCCCGCCGGAACACCCGGCGCGCCAGATGCACGACACCTTCTACCTGCCCAACGGGCCGGACGGGGGTACGCGCGTGCTGCGCACCCACACCAGCCCGGTGCAGATCCGCACCATGCTGGCGGGCCAGCCGCCCATCCGCATCATCGCCCCCGGCCGCACCTACCGGTCCGACTATGACCAGACCCACACCCCCATGTTCCACCAGATCGAAGGCCTGGTGATCGGTGAGAACATCAACATGGGCCACCTGAAGGGCACGCTGCTGGAGTTCTGCCGCGCCTTCTTCCAGGTGGACGACCTGCCGCTGCGTTTCCGCCCCAGCTTCTTCCCCTTCACCGAACCGTCGGCGGAGGTGGACATCGGCTGCTCGCGCAAAGGCGGTGAGCTGAAGCTGGGCAACTACGGTGACTGGCTGGAGATCCTGGGCTGCGGCATGGTGCATCCGAAGGTGCTGGAGAACTGCGGCATCGACAGCACCCGCTGGCAGGGCTTCGCCTTCGGCATGGGGATCGAGCGCGTGGCGATGCTGAAGTACGGCATCCCCGACCTGCGTACCTTCTTCGAGGCCGATCTGCGCTGGCTGAAGCACTACGGCTTCGTGCCGCTGGACGTGCCCAGCCTGGCCCAGGGCCTGACCCGATAACCCATCCCAAGAGCGGCAGCCGGTCTGAAGACCAGGCGCCCCAATCCGATAACGGCAGGTAGCGATGAAGTTCACCCTTTCCTGGCTGAAGCAGCACCTTGAAACCGACGCCCCGCTGGACGTCATCACCGACAAGCTGACCTCCCTGGGCCTGGAGGTCGAGGGTGTGGAGGATCAGGGCCGGGCCCTGGCCCCCTTCACCATCGCCAAGGTCCTGTCAGCGGAAAAGCACCCCAACGCCGACAAGCTGCGCGTCGCCATGGTCGATACCGGCAAGGGGGAGCCCATCCAGGTGGTGTGCGGCGCCCCCAACTGCCGTGCCGGCATCACCGTGGTGTTCGCCAGCCCCGGCGCCGTGGTGCCCGCCACCGGCGACGTGCTGAAGGTCGGCGCCATCCGCGGCGTGGAAAGCCGGGGGCATGCTGTGCTCCGAACGCGAGCTGAACCTGTCGGATGAGCACAACGGCATCATCGAGCTGCCGGACGACGCCCCCGTGGGCACCGGCTTTGCCGCCTGGCGCAAGCTGGACGACGCCGTCATCGAAATCTCCCTGACGCCCGACCGGGTGGACTGCGCCGGCGTCCACGGCATCGCCCGCGACCTGGCCGCCGCCGGCCTGGGCACCCTGAAGCCGCTGGACACCACCCCGGTGCCCGGCGCCTTCCCCGCCCCGGTGAAGGTGACGCTGGACTTCCCCCCCGCCCGCGCCGGCGCCTGCCCGCAGTTCGCCGCCCGCGTGGTGCGCGGCGTGCGCAACGGCCCCAGCCCGCAATGGCTGCAGGACAAGCTGACGGCCGTGGGCCTGCGCCCCATCTCGGCCCTGGTGGACATCACCAACCTGATGACCCTGGACCAGGTGCGCCCCCTGCACGTGTTCGACGCCGCCAAGGTCCAGGGCGGCCTGGTCGTGCGCGAGAGCAAGGCGGGTGAGTCCCTGCTGGCCCTGAACGGCAAGGAATACACCCTGCCCGCCGGCCTGACCGTCATCAGCGACGCCAGCGGTGCCGTGCTGTCCCTGGGCGGCGTCATGGGCGGCGAGACCACCGGCGTGTCCGAGACCACGACCGACGTGATCATCGAGGCCGCCCTGTTCGACCCGACCAAGGTGGCGGAGACCGGCCGCGCCCTGCAGATCGACAGCGACGCCCGTTACCGCTTCGAGCGCGGCGTGGACCCGGCCAGTGTCGTCAGCGGTATCGAGCAGGCCACCCGCCTGGTGCTGGACCTCTGTGGCGGTGAGGCCGGCGCGGTGTTCGTAGCCGGTGCCGAACCCGCGTGGCAGCGCCCCCTGACCCTGCGCCCGTCGCGCGTCGCCAACCTGGGCGGCGTGGACGTGCCCGAAGTCGATCAGGTACGCATCCTGAAGGCCCTGGGCTTCGAGGTCGCGCAGCAGGACGGCCTGATCCATGCCACCCCACCATCCTGGCGCGCCGACGTGCAGGGCGAGGCCGACCTGGTGGAAGAGGTGCTGCGCATCCACGGCTTCGATGCCATCCCCACCACCAGCCTGCCGCGTGACGAGGGCCTGCCCAAGGTCGCGGTCACGCCCAAGCAGCGCCGCACCGCCACCGTGCGCCGCCTGCTGGCCGGCCGCGGCATGATGGAGGCCATCACCTGGTCCTTCCTGGCGCCGGAAACCGCCAAGCTGTTCGGGGGATCGCCGGATGAGCTGGCGCTGCTGAACCCCATCAGCGCGGATCTGGCCGTCATGCGGCCGTCGGTGCTGGCCAACCTGGCCGCCGCCGCCGGCCGCAACGCCGCGCGCGGCCATGCCGACCTGGCGCTGTTCGAGGTGGGTCCCGCCTTCCGCGACGGCAGTGAGAAGGGCCAGGACCTGATCGCCGCCGGCGTGCGCGCCGGCCTGGCCGTGGGCCGTCACTGGGCCAAGGGCACCCGCCCCGTCGACGCCTATGACGCCAAGGCCGACGCCATCGCCGCGCTGGAGGCCGCCGGCGCCCCCACCGCCAACCTGGTCGTCTCCACCGACGCGCCCGCCTGGTACCACCCGGGCCGTTCCGGCTGCCTGCGGCTGGGGCCCACCGTGCTGGCCCGCTTTGGCGAGCTGCACCCCACGGTGCTGGAGGCCATGGACCTGACCGGCCCGCTGGTGGCGTTCGAGGTGTTCCTGGACGCCGTCCCCCAGCCAAAGAAGAAGGGTGGGACGGAAAAGCCCAAGCTGGAACTGTCCGCCTTCCAGCCCATCAGCCGCGACTTCGCTTTCGTGGCGGAAGCAGGGGTGGAGGCGGACCGCCTGATCCGCGCCGCCAAGGGCGCCGACAAGGCCCTGATCACCGCGGTACAACTGTTCGACGTCTACCAGGGTCCCGGAGTCGAGGCCGGGTTCAAGTCGGTGGCACTGTCGGTCACCCTGCAACCGGTGGACAAGACGCTGACGGATGCCGAAATCGAGGCGGTGGCCGCCAAAGTGGTCGCCGCCGTCACCAAGGCGACCGGGGCCGTGTTGCGCGGCTGACACAGGACTTATCCGTTTGCAGTAGGCGCCCCTTGGCTTCCAGGGGGCGCCTTTCTTTTAATGCCCATTTAATCGACGAAAACCCCGTCCTTATCCCCTTGCGCGCCGCCTTTGGCCGGCCCTTACTATCCTTCCAAAGATAGAAAAAAGACTGGCGCCGAATGGCGCCATGCTCCGGGAGGGAGGGGACCGCATGAGGTTTTTCCGGGATCTGCCCATCATCCAGAAACTGCTGCTGCCCCTGATCCTGATGGGTCTGGTGACGCTGGGCACCTCGCTCTACACCCTGTCGCAGATGAACACGGGTGCCGCACAGTACCAGTACCTGCTGCGTGGCGAGGCGGAGGCGCTGAAGGCCATCGACCGCGCCAATGGGGCCGCCGCCAATATCGGGCGCATCAGCTACATGATGGTGGCCGAGACCGACAAGTTCATCATCGACAGCATGAAGGATGAGATCGGGCAGCAGGCCAGCGACCTGGGCCGCTATCTGGACGCGGTGGCGACCCTGCACCCCGGCACCAAGGATGACCTGGCCATGGCCAGGGCCGAGTTCAAGGCCATGATGGGCTTCGCGGAGAAGGCGCGCGAACAGATGCTGGCCGGCGACACCAAGGCCGGGGCATCCACCCTGACCGATGAGTTCGATATCCGCCTGTCCAAGCTGCAGGACCGGCTGACCGTCATCACCAAGGCGGTGGACGACAGCCTGGCCAAGGGCGAGGCCGCCGCCAAGGCGCGCAACGAGCGCACCTACTGGGTCACCCTGGCCAGCGGCCTGTCGGGTGCGGTGCTGGTGATGGCGCTGGCGCTGTGGATGGCCTGGGCCGGTGTCTCCCGCCCGCTGAAACGCATCGTCGACAGCATGACCGCCCTGGCCGACGGCGACCGCACGGTGGAGATCCGGACGACCGAACGGCGGGACGAGATCGGCGCCACCGTGCGGGCCCTGCGCATCTTCCAGCGCACCATGGGCGAGGCCGACACCCTGCGCCATGAGCAGGAAACCCTGAAGGCCCAGGCGCAGGCGGAACGCCACCAGGCGCTGGCCCGCCTGGCGGATGAGTTCGAGGCCGCCATGGACCAGGTGGTGGAGGGGGTGGGCGGTGCCGCCGACCGCATGCAGGGCAGCGCCAAGGGCCTGTCCGCCATCGCCGAGCAGACCAACCACCAGACCTTGGCGGTGGCAGGCGCCGCCGAGGCGGCCGCCGGCAACGTCAACACCGTGGCCGCCGCCGCCGAGCAACTGTCCGCCAGCATCCAGGAGATCGGCCGCCGGGTGGAGGAGTCGTCCGGCATCGCCCAGGATGCGGTGATGGAAGCGGAACGCAGCAACCACACCGTCAGCGGCCTGGTGGAGGCGGCGCGCAAGATCGGCGATGTGGTGCGCCTGATCAGCGACATCGCCAGCCAGACCAACCTGCTGGCCCTGAACGCCACCATCGAGGCGGCGCGCGCCGGTGAGGCCGGCAAGGGTTTCGCCGTGGTGGCATCGGAGGTGAAGACCCTGGCGACCCAGACCGCCAAGGCGACGGAGGAGATCAGCGCCCAGATCGGGGAGATCCAGTCGGTGGCCGGCAACGCCGCCGGCGCCATCCACGGCGTCAGCGGCACCATCGGCCGCATCAGCGACATCGTCGCCACCATCGCCGCCGCCGTGGAACAGCAGGGTGCCGCCACCAACGAGATCGCCAGCAGCGTGGCCCAGGCCGCCGCCGGCACCTCCGACGTGTCCAGCACCATCGGCCAGGTCACCCGGGCGGCCAGCGAAACCGGCACCATGGCCAGCGACGTGCTGCACGCGGCGCAAGACCTGGTCAGCCAATCCGACCATCTGCGCCACCAGGTGGCCGGCTTCGTCGCCAAGGTGCGGGCGGGGTAGGGTCGGGCCCGCACCGCACATGAACGCCCCGCCATCCCTGCGGTTGCGCCGGGACGCGGGGCATCCTATGGTCGCGCTCAGTTTCCCCAGACCGGCCCGTCATGACCGACCTTTCGCACATCCGCAATTTCTCCATCATCGCCCACATCGACCATGGCAAGTCGACCCTGGCCGATCGCCTGATCCAGTTTTGCGGCGGCCTGGAGGCGCGCGAGATGCGCGAACAGGTGCTCGACAGCATGGATATCGAGCGTGAACGCGGCATCACCATCAAGGCGCAGACCGTGCGCCTGGCCTACAAGGCCGATGATGGCGAGACCTATCAGCTGAACCTGATGGACACGCCCGGCCACGTCGACTTCGCCTATGAGGTCTCGCGCTCGCTGGCGGCCTGCGAAGGCTCGCTGCTGGTGGTCGATGCCTCGCAGGGGGTGGAGGCGCAGACGCTGGCCAACGTCTACCAGGCCATCGACCATAACCATGAGATCGTGCCGGTCCTGAACAAGATCGACCTGCCCGCGGCCGAACCCGACCGCATCAAGCAGCAGATCGAGGATGTGATCGGCCTGGACGCCAGCGACGCGGTGATGATTTCGGCCAAGACCGGCCTGAACATCAAGGACGTGCTGGAAGCCATCGTCAAACGCCTGCCCGCCCCGAAGGGCAACCTGGACGCGCCGCTGAAGGCCCTGGTGGTCGACAGCTGGTACGACCCCTACCTGGGCGTTGTCATCCTGGTGCGCGTGGTCGACGGCGAACTGAAGGTCGGCCAGAAGATCCGCATGATGGCGACGGGCGCCTCGAAGGAGGCCGACCGCGTCGGTCACTTCACGCCCAAGGCCGTGCAGTCCGGTCGCCTGGGGCCGGGCGAGATGGGCTTCATCACCGCCGGCATCAAGGACATCCGCGAGACCAAGGTCGGCGACACCATCACCGAGGAACGCCGCCCGGCGGCCGAACCGCTGGAGGGCTTCAAGCCGTCCGTGCCGGTGGTGTTCTGCGGCCTGTTCCCCACCGACGCCGCCGAGTTCGAGCATCTGCGCGAAAGCCTGGGCAAGCTGGCCCTGAACGACGCCAGCTTCCAGTTCGAGGCGGAGACGTCGGCGGCCCTGGGCTTCGGCTTCCGCTGCGGCTTCCTGGGCCTGCTGCACCTGGAGATCATTCAGGAGCGGTTGGAGCGTGAGTTCAACCTGGACCTCATCACCACCGCCCCCAGCGTCATCTACAAGGTCCACATGACCGACAAGTCGGTGGTGGACATGCACAACCCGGCCGACATGCCGGACCCCATCCGCATCGACCACATGGACGAGCCGTGGATTCGCGCCACCATCATGCTGCCCGACGAATACCTGGGCGGCATCCTGGCGCTGTGCACCGAGCGTCGCGGCCAGCAGATCGACCTGACCTATGTCGGCGGTCGCGCCATGCTGGTCTACAAGCTGCCGCTGAACGAAGTGGTGTTCGACTTCTACGACCGGCTGAAGTCCATCAGCCGGGGCTACGCCAGCTTTGATTACCAGATGGACGGGTATGAGACCGGCGACCTGGTCAAGATGTCCATCCTGGTCAATGCCGAGGCGGTGGACGCCCTGTCCACCATCGTCCACCGCAGCCAGGCCGAACACCGTGGCCGCTTGCTGTGTGAACGGCTGAAGGAACTGATCCCGCGCCAGCTGTTCAAGATCGCCGTGCAGGCATCCATCGGCAGCCGCGTCATCGCCCGCGAAACCATCAGCGCCATGCGCAAGGACGTGCTGGCCAAGTGCTACGGCGGCGACATCAGCCGCAAGCGCAAGCTGCTGGACAAGCAGAAGGAAGGCAAGAAGCGCATGCGGCAGTTCGGCGAGGTCGAAATCCCGCAAAGCGCCTTCATCGCCGCCCTGAAGATGGGCGACGGCTGATCCCGTTGATTTGAGTATCGAGTACCGCGCCGGCCGCCCCCACAAGGGCGGCCGGTTCGCTTTTGGGGCCATCCCTTGACGCCCCCAAAGGAACGCCCAATTTGGCGGTATGGTTTGAGGTGCACGGGCGCGCACCTGGAGGGCGACATGGCGGACCACGTCTATACGGTGCAGGTGGCATGGGATGAGGAATCCCGCACCTACTACGTCGCCGAAACCGACATCCCCGGCCTGCATTCGGAAGCGGATACCTTCGAAGCCCTGATCGAGAGGGTCACCGCCGTGGTGCCAGGATCGTGTCCCAGGTCGTGGTGTAAGAAGCGCCCGGTCATTTTGGTCTCCGGCGCGTTTGGCCGGGACGATCATGCGGCGACAGTGGGCAGCATGATGGTTGGATCATCGCCGACGGCGGCGATGGTTTCCAGGGTCATGTAGCGACCGCGCTGAACTGCCCATTCATCGTTGATCTCCATGAGGACGGCACCCACCAGGCGGGTGATGGCGTCCTCGTTCGGGAAGATACCGACGACCTCGGTACGGCGCTTGATCTCGCCGTTGAGGCGTTCGATGGGGTTGGTGCTGTGCAGCTTTGCCCTGTGGGCGGCGGGGAAGGACATGAAGGCCAGGACGTCCTCCTCGGCCTCGTCCATCAGGGCGGCGAGCTTGCCGACCTTGGGTCGGAGTTGATCGGCGACCTGGCGCCACTGGGTCCGGGCGGCGGTGGCGTCATCCTGGGCAAAGGCGGTGCCGATGAAGGCAGCCACCACACGGCGGCCTTGCTTGCCGGCGTGGGCCAAGGCGTTGCGCATAAAGTGGACACGGCAACGCTGCCAGGTGGCACGGAATACGCGGGCGACAGCGGCCTTGATGCCCTCGTGGGCATCGGAGACGACCAGCTTGACGCCACCCAGGCCGCGGCGTTTGAGCTTGCGCAGGAACTCTACCCAGAAGGTCTCGGCTTCCGAGGTGCCGATGTCCATGCCCAGGATCTCTCGCCGACCGTTGGTATTGACCGCCACGGCGATGGTGACGGCCACGGAGACGATGCGGCCGTTCTGGCGGACCTTCACATAGGTGGCGTCGATCCACAGGTAGGGCCAGTCGCCTTCCAGCGGCCGTTCCAGGAAGGTCTTAACCCGGCCGTCGATCTCCTCGCACAGCCGGCTGACCTGGCTCTTGGAGATGCCGGTCATGCCCATGGCCTGGACCAGGTCGTCCACCGCGCGGGTGGAGACGCCCTGGATGTAGGCCTCCTGGATCACGGCGGTCAGCGCTTTCTCCGCCATGCGGCGGGGCTCCAGGAAGCCTGGGAAGTAGCTGCCCTTGCGCAGCTTGGGGATGTGCAGTTCCACCGTGCCGGCGCGGGTATGCCAATCGCGGTCACGGTAGCCATTGCGCTGAACCAGGCGGTCGGCCGACCGTTCGCCGTGGCCGGCACCGGTCAACTCCTGAACCTCCAGTTCCATCAGTCGCTCGGCGGCAAAGCCGATCATCTGTCTCAGGACATCGGCGTCTGCGCCCTTTTCAAGCATCACGCGCAGCGCCATCATCGGGTCGGTCATCGTGGTCACCCTCGGTTGGGGATGTGTTGTGGTGACCAAACTCTACCGAAGAACCGCGATGACCGCCCGCCGTGTCAGGCCTTCCAGCCGGCTATGCCGGCCTCCACGCCTGACACGGCGGAGGCGCTCCTACACCACGCAGTGGGACGTGACCGGTGCCAGAGTTATTGGCCCTCAACGGCGACATTCACGCCGCCAAGCCCCTGCCTCTGAACTTCGTGGCGTCCCGCCAAGTTTCAGCCACCTGACCATAGTGGCTTCGTCGAACCGTGCTTAATCGATATCGCGGCGTTCAGCTTCAGCCGCCTCTTTCAGCGCCCTTAGCTTGGTGGCATAGATTTCCTCTCGCCGCGCGACGAGCCGCAATCCATCGTTGAACACTGCGTTGGCATCCGGGTAACGGCCAGAGCGCACCAAGTCATCAATCAGGCGATCATGATGATGCGACAGGACGAGTTTGAGCGTCCTGTCAGCCTGTCCGGATGCGCTCGCAACGCGGCGGAACCTGACTCGCCGTGATCCGGAAGTCAGAAAGGCATCGTATCCAGCTTTTCGCCAAGCCTCGCGCTGGACGTGACTGGATTCGCCCCGCACATTCGCCCACCACTGCGGTCGGTCGGCACTTTCGGGCAAGGGTGCCCGTATTATATTCTCGATTTCCTGGAAGTTCAGATCGAACTCATCCATTTGCTGCTTCATGAGATAGTCACGAAGCAAATCGTACTTTGCCATGCGCCATTCCCCATTTCGCCGGTCCCTCTCGGGAAACAAGAATTTATCACGCGCTATCTATAATTGAAAACTCACCTTCACTCCCGCCCCAACGGGAAGCGCAGGGTGAAGCGGGTGCCCGGGGCGGCGTCTTCGAAGTGGAAGGTGCCGCGCAACTGGCGGGCGAAGGCGTCGATCAGCAGCAGGCCCAGGCTCTGCCGGCCGGCGGCGGGGGCGGTGGGGTCGGGCATGCCGACGCCATCGTCGGTCACGGTCAGCACGCCGTCATCGCCATCACGGCGCAAGGCCACCTTCAGCACGCCGCCCCGGCCGTCGGCATAGGCGTGCTTGAAGGCGTTGGACATCACCTCGTTCAGCACCAGGGTGACGGGGACGGAGGCGGTGAGGTCGGTTTCCACCGGTTCCGCGTCCAGGGTCACGGTCACGTGGCCGGCGACGGCGCGTTCCGCCCCCTCCCCCTGGTGGATGTTGTCGATCTCACGCGTCAGCGCATCGACGACGCGGTCCAGCTGCACCACGTCCACGTCCGCCGCCCGGTGCAGTTGTTCGTGCAGCAGCCCCATGGCCTGGATGCGGCGCAAGGCGTCGCCCAGCAGGGGACGCAGGGTGGGGTGCATGCCGCTTTGCAGCTGCAACAGGCTGGAAACGACCTGGAGATTGTTCTTCACCCGGTGGTGGGTGTCGCGCAGCAGCACCTCCCGGTCCGCCAGCGCCCGGTCCAGGTGGCGGGTGCGGTCGGCCACGCGGGCCTCCAGCACCGTGTTGGCCTGGCGCAGGATGCGGTCGGCGCGCACCAGGTCGCGCGACCGGCGGATGGCGATCCACGCCACCAGCATCAGAGCCAGGGAGGCCGGCACCGCCACTGCCGCGTAGAGCAGGGCACGCGCCCGCCATTCGTGCGCCACGCTTTGGGTGGTGATGCCGTAGACGACGAACAGCGGCAGGTTGGGCACCTTGCGCCGGGCGTACAGGCGTTCCACCCCATCAATGGGCGATGTCAGGATGAAGGTGCCGGCCTTGTCCACGGGCGCCTGGATCAGTTGCGGATAGAACCCCTGCTGCAAGGCCCCATCCGGCGGCGCCGGTTCGCGCAGCAGCAGGGCGCCGTCGTCGCGCACCAGCATCATGGTCTTGGGCTCACCCGAGAACAGGGAGCGGTAGAAGGCGATGAAATAATCCGGCCGCAGCGACAGCTGGGCGACACCGTTGAACCGCCCATCCAGCGTTTCCATGCGCTGGCTGACGGGCAGGAAGGGCACGCCGGACAGGCGGCCGCGCAGCTGCTGGCCGATGAAGATGCCGTGGCCGGGTTCCAGCTGCGCCTTGAAGTATTCGCGGTCGTTCACGTCCAGCGCCGGTGCCGGCCATTGCACGGTGTTGACGCGGACGATGCCGGTGGGGTCCACCACCCACACGCCCTCCAGCTCCGGCGAGGCCTGCCAGATTTCGCGCAGGCGATCGTAGAAACGGCGGTCCTCGGCGATATCCTTCCAGCCGGCATCGTCCACCAGCCGTTCCACGTAACGCAGGCTGGTGGCATGGATGGTGAAGATCTTGCCGGCGTGTTCCTCCAGCACGTGGGTGACGTCCACCACCTGGTCGCGGGCATCGTCCCACACCCGGCGGTGATGATCCCAGGCGGCCCAGATGAACACCATCAGGGTGACCAGCAGGCTCATCAGCAGCAAGGCGGCCACCGGCCGGCCGGCGGATGGAATCAGGGGAACGGCGGTGCTCAAGCCGTCGTGGTGCGGGCCATCGTGAGGCCTGCCGGAACCATGGTTCCGGGGCGCATCGCCAGCAGTCGCGGCTTGGTCTGGCGCTGTGGCGGTCATGACAAGCGGTCGGTCCCTATTGGCCCGGTCAACCACCCCCCTGCGGTTCCCGGGCTGCCCCATCGGTCATCGCCGCCCAACCAACCGGACCTTCATGAAACCCGTCTGCGGGCACGGGGGGCGGATGCCGACCGTGCCCGCAGACGTGAGGCCCGTCAGTGACGGAAATGACGCATGCCCGTAAATACCATGGCCAGGCCGCGTTCGTCCGCAGCGTCGATCACTTCCTGGTCGCGCATGGAACCGCCGGGCTGGATCACCGCCGTCACGCCCGCTTCCGCCGCCGCGATCAGGCCGTCGGCGAAGGGGAAGAAGGCGTCGGAGGCGACGACGCTGCCCTTGGTGCCCGGTTCGGACAGGCCCGCGGCCTCCGCCGCCTCACGGCTTTTGATGGCGGCGATGCGGCTGCTGTCGACTCGGCTCATCTGCCCAGCGCCGATGCCCACCGTGGCCAGGTCCTTGGCATAGACGATGGCGTTGGACTTCACATGCTTGCCCACGCGGAAGGCGAACAGCAGGTCGGCCAGTTCCTTCGGCGTGGGGCCGCGCTTGGTCACCACCTTCAGCGCCGAGGGCAACACCCGGCCGTCGTCCCGGCTCTGCGCCAGGAAACCGCCGGCCACGGTCTTGATCAGGGTGCCGGCCTGGGCCGGGTTGGGCAGGTCGCCGGTCAGCAGCACGCGCAGGTTCTTCTTGGACGCCAGGACGGCGCGGGCCGCCTCATCCGCGTCCGGGGCGATCACCACCTCGGCGAACAGCTTGGCGATGGCTTCGGCCGTCACGGCGTCCAGGGTGCGGTTGGTGGCGATGATGCCACCGAAGGCCGAGACGGGGTCGCAGGCCAGCGCGCGGGCGTAGGCCGTGGGCAGGTCGTCGCCCTCGGCCACGCCGCAGGGGTTGGCGTGCTTGATGATGGCGATGGCCGGACGTTCGAACTCGGCCACCAGCTCAAACGCCGCGTCGGTGTCGTTCAGGTTGTTGTACGACAGCTCCTTGCCCTGCAGCTGGGTGGCGGTGGCGATGCCGGGGCGGCGCTCACCCGTCACATAGAAGGCCGCGGTCTGGTGCGGGTTCTCACCATAACGCAGGGTCTGGCGCAGGGTGCCGGACACGGTGACGCTCTCCGGCCAGGTCTGGCCCAGGCGGTTGGCGAACCAGGCGCCGATGGCGGCGTCGTAGGCGCCGGTGCGGGCGTAGGCCTTGGCGGCCAGGCGGCGGCGCAGGTCCAGGCTGGTCTGCCCGTCATGGGCGGCCAGTTCGGACAGCAGCGGGGCATAGTCGGACGGGTCGGTCACCACGGCGACGAAGTCGTGGTTCTTGGCGGCACCACGGATCAGGCTGGGGCCGCCGATGTCGATGTTCTCGATGCAGGTCTCGAAATCGGCACCCTTCGCCACCGTCGCCTCGAACGGGTAGAGGTTCACCACCACCAGGTCGATGCCGGGGATGTCGTGGCTGTTCATGGCGGCCACGTGGCCCTCGTCATCACGGCGGGCCAGGATGCCGCCGTGGATGCGGGGGTGCAGGGTCTTCACCCGGCCGTCCATCATCTCCGGAAAGCCGGTGTGGTCGCTGACCTCCGTCACCGGCACGCCGGCCTCAGCCAAACGTTGGGCGGAACCGCCGGTGGACAGGATGTGCACGCCGCGCGCGGCCAGGGCCTGGCCCAGCTCGATCAATCCGGTCTTGTCGGAGACGGAGATGAGGGCGCGGCGCAGGGGAACGAGATCGGGGCTGCTGGTCATGATGGCAATCCGGCTTGGATGGGAAAAGACAAAGCCCGGCTGCGGGGCCGGGCTCAGGATGGCATTCGGTCGCAATGGCTCAGGGGTCGGCGCCCTCGGCCTTCTTCTCACGGCGCAGGGCCCACTTCAGGGTGGCGCCACCGGTCCCGGTCTCACCGCGCACGGTGACCTGCAGGGTGCCGCGCGGCTCGGGCCCGTCGCCCAAATAGACGCTTTCCTCCAGCCCCACGGTGCCGCCCGACAGGCGCAGGCGCCAGCCGGCACCCGAGGGCAGGCGCAACAACACGCCGTCGCCGCCCTGGGACAGGCTGGCGTGCACGGCGGGATGCAGGTGGAAACGCAGGGTGTAGGTCTGGCCGGCGGATCCCTCCAGCCTATCCTCGCCGCGCAGATCCTCGCCGTTCTCGGCCAGGTACAGGCGGCGGTGGTGGATGATGCCGAAACCGTCGCGATAACCGTCGTGCGCGGCCTCCACCAGCACGGCACCGCCGGTCTCGCTGCGCTTGGCCTCCACCGGGTGCGGGCGGCGGCCCAGGCCGCCATCCTCCCGCACGGAGGCGGAATTGGTGTCGGCCACCACCAGGGTGGAATGGGCGGCGGTGGACGCCAGCGCGCCGCGCCAGGCGCCGGCTTCCGACGGGTGGCTGCCGCAGTTCACGATCAGGCGTTCGCGCCCCACGCTCATCTCGAACGACAGCGTGCCGGCATGGGCGCGGCCGTCCAGGCCCGCCGGCGGCGGGGCGCCGGCGTCGAACAGGATGCAGGTGCGGCCCGCCGCCAGGCGTTCGAACCCGACATGCGGGGCGCTGCGCAAGGGGCGGCCGCGGGCGTCGGCCTGGCTCAGCACCGTGTCGATCAGGATGGGGTCTTCCACCCAGCCGCCGTTGAACAGCGCCAGGCCGCCGTCACCATGGCGGAAGAAGCGCAGGGTGGGCGTCAGGCGGTCGATGGTGTGCTGCAAGGCGTCGGGCATGTCCGCCCGGGCGGTGCGCAACACGCCGCGGATGTCGATCAGGTGACGCAGCGCCTGCATCTGCAAGGACGGGCTGCGCTGCACATGGCCGCCGTCGGCCATGACCTGGCGGGCCAGCTCGCGTTCCAGCAGCCACAGGGCGCGCTGGGCGGTGCGGCCGCGCCCCGCCAGGCAGAAGCCGCCATAGATCAGCCCCTTGATACCCAGCAGCAAATCAACGCCGCGCAGGCGTCCCGGCACCAGGCGGGCCAGGTGGCGGATCTGGCGGGCCAGGCTGTCGAACACCCGGGCGCGCAGGCCGTCGTCGGCGCTGGCCAGGAAGAAGTCGTGGGCGCCGATCCAGGCGACGATGCGCTGGGCCGTCACCTCCGGCGCCCAGGCCACGGCATGCCAGGAAGAGAAACCGTCCAGCCAGCTGGTCACCAGCACGCGCGCCTGGCGCCGGGCGGCGTCACCGCCGGCGGCCTTCAGGTGGCGCAACCAGTCGAAGCCGTGCAGCGCCGTCAGCCAGGCGGAGCCGGCCGTCAGGTCCAGCCAGGGCGGCAACTCACCCTGCCGTTCCTCACCGGCGAAACGGTAGGTCCCGGCCAGCAAGGCCTGGCCCTGGCGGGAATCCCCCGGCCACGGGTCGGCCGGCACCACGCCCAGCGATTGGGGCGCGCGGCCGCCCAGCCAGACGCCATAGAGCGGTGTCCGGTAGACCAGCGCGCCGGGGCCGGCGCGGAAGCGTCTCATGCCGGTGATGCCACGGGCCATGCGCCGTCGAACCCCTTAGACCAGCGGGCCGCGCAGGCGGCGGATATTGTCGGCGTAAGCGGCGGGACCGCCCTGGAAGGTGGCGGTGCCGGCCACCAGCACGTCGGCACCGGCGGCGATGGCCACGGGCGCCAGTTCGGCATTGATGCCGCCGTCGACCTCAAGATCGATGACACGGGTCGTGCCCGCCGTCACGGCGTCGATGCGCTGGCGGATGGCCCGGATCTTGTCCTTCTGGCTGTTGATGAAGGACTGGCCGCCGAAGCCGGGGTTGACCGACATGACCAGGATCATGTCGACGTCGTCCATGATGTAGTCCAGCACCGACACCGGCGTGGCCGGGTTCAGGGCGACACCGGCCTTTTTGCCCAGGCTGCGGATCAGTTGCAGCGTGCGGTGGGTATGGGCACCCGCCTCGGGGTGCACGGTGATGATGTCGGCGCCGGCCTTGGCGAAGGCGGCGATGAAGTTGTCCACCGGCGAGATCATCAGGTGCACGTCGAACACCTTGGCCGAATGCGGGCGCAGGGCCTGCACCACCATGGGGCCGATGGTCAGGTTGGGCACGAAATGCCCGTCCATGACGTCGATATGGATGTAGTCCGCACCGGCGGCGTCCACCGCCCGCACCTCCGCGCCCAGATTGGCGAAGTCGGCCGACAGGATGGAGGGGGCGATGCGTACCGGCTGCTGCATGATGAAAAGGTTCCTATCAACTCAAGACTGCTTTGCCAAGCCGGCCACCCGGCACCCATCCATCAGGATCAATTGGCCGGGATCAATTGGTGCGCCGCAGGCGGGTCACGAAAAATCCGTCGAGGCCGCCCAGCTTGGCCCAGTGGCCCGGCGTGGCGCGCACATCGCCGGCGTCGGTCACCAGTTCCCCCAGCGCCGCCATGCCGGCGTCGTCGGCCGCACCCTGGTAGGCCAAATCCACCGGGATGACCGGTTCCACCATCACGTCGGTGCGGCGCGACAGCAGCTTGGACAACTGCTCCTCCCCCTCCTCCGGCTGGAGGGAGCAGGTGCAGTAGACCACCAGGCCGCCGGGCTTCACCATGTCGATGGCGCGGTCCAGCAGGCGGCGTTGCAGGCTGGCCAGGCGGCCGACATCTTCCGCCGTCTTCAGGCGCGCCACGTCGGGGTGGCGGCGGATGGTGCCGGTGGCGCTGCACGGCGCGTCCAGCAGGAGGGCGTCGGCCAATTCCTCCGGCTGCCACCGGGCGGCGTCGGCCACGGCGGTGGTCACCGACAGGCCCAGCCGTTCCATATTGCGCGACAGCCGGTCCAGCCGGGGGGCGGAGCGATCGACGGCGGTGACCTTGGCGCCGGCGGCGGCCAGTTGCGCGGTCTTGCCGCCGGGGGCGGCGCACAGGTCAATCACGTTCAGCCCGGCGACATCACCCAGCAGGCGGGCGGGCAGCGCGGCGGCGGCGTCCTGCACCCACCAGGCGCCCTCGGCAAAGCCTGGCAGGTCGATGACGTTGCCGCCGGCGGCACGGCGCAGGGTGCCGGTGGGCAGCACCGTCGCCTCCAGCTTTTCCGCCCAGCCGTGCGGGTCTTCCTTCACGGTGATGTCCAGCGGCGCCTCATTCAGGTGGGCGTCGACGATGGCGCGGGTGTGGCCGGTGCCGTAATGCTGGCGCCAGCTGAGCCACAGCCAGTCGGGCGTGTTCAGGCGGCCGGCGTCCTGCGCCACCAGCAATTCGGCACCCTCACGCGACAGCCGGCGCAGCACGGCGTTGATCAGGCCCTTCATGCCGGCGAAGCCCTTGGCCACCGCCAGTTCCACGCCCGTGTCCACGGCGGCGTGGGCGGGGGTGCCCAGGAACAGCAGCTGGGCGGCGGACACGCGCAGGATGTCCAGCACGCCGCCCTTGGGCAGGTCGGGCCGGGCCAGCAGCGACAGCACCACTTCGTCGATCTGGCCCAGGCGGCGGATGACGGTGGCGGTCAGCAGGCGGGTGAAGGCGCGATCACGCGGCTCCAGCCCGGCCAAACCCGGGTGCTGGTCCAATGCGTCATCCAGCGGCACGCGGCGGCGCAGCACGCTTTCCAGAAGGTCGAGGGCAACCCGGCGGGCGGCCAAAGTTTCGGTGTTCATGGGGGCGGGGTGTAACCCGGAAAACGCCCGCTGTCACCGGCACCTTTCGGGCACCCGTACCCCGTTTCCGGCATGGATTTGGGTGGGAACGGCAAAAGCCCTTGGCGGTCGGCGGCGGCAGGGCCAATTATAGGGGCATGAGCAAGCTGCCCCCCCTGCCCCAGCCCAAGGCCCCCGTGTTCAAGGCGCATGTCGCCCCCACCACGCCCGCACCTGAGACGAAGCCCGAGCCCGCCAAGGCCGAAGCCCAGGCGGAAAAGCCCGTGCAGGAGATCGGCGGCCCCACCGGCCCCGAACCCACGCGCTACGGCGACTGGGAACGCAAGGGCCGCTGTAGCGATTTTTAAGATTTTTGTTTTTGTTCCCTCAATTGCCGGGCGCCCGGCGCTTGAGGGAACCCGCATCAAGTCCTGGGCGCGTGCTTGTTAAGGATGCGCTGCAGGGTGCGGCGGTGCATCTTCAGGCGGCGCGCGGTTTCAGAGACGTTGCGGTCGCACTGTTCGAACACCCGCTGGATGTGTTCCCAGCGCACCCGGTCGGCGGACATGGGGTGTTCGGGCGGCGGCGGCAGGGGGCCATCGGTCAGCAAGGCGGCCTCGACCGCGTCGGCGTCCGCCGGCTTGGGCAGGTAATCCACCGCACCGGCCTTCACGGCGGCGACGGCGGTGGCGATGTTGCCATAGCCGGTCAGCATGACGATGCGGGCCTCGGGCCGGGCGTCACGCAGGGCCTTCACCACGTCCAGGCCGCTGCCATCCGCCAGGCGCAGGTCGACCACGGCGTAGCGGGGGGCCGCTTCCTGCGCCACGTCGACACCCAGCGCCACGCTTTCCACGGCCACGACGTCGAAGCCGCGCTTTTCCAGGGCGCGGGCCAGTCGGATGCGGAAGGGGGCGTCGTCATCCACCACCAGCAGGCTGCGCGAGGCGTCCCCGGTGAAGCCGAGGCGCATGGGATCAGTCACGTCACCGCTTTCAACGATCATTCTTGAAAACCCTTCTTGGCCTTTCCCGGGCGGCTTCCCGGCGGCGGCACCTGACCTGGATGGTCCGTCACAAAACTGAGATTACTACGCCAGGCAGCGTTGAAACCCGTACGACGCCGGCACGCGGCAGATCGCCGCCCCGCGCATGGCACAGACTTCACAAGGGAAACCCAACGTAGAATCCGTGCAACCGGACAAATGGACACGGGGGCCGCCATATCAAGGCGGCATTACGTCGCTATCCCCCGCCTTGAATGCGCCATTTTCCTTTTGTGGTACCGCGCCGGCGGTGGCGAAAACTGCTCAAGGGGCCGCCAAGGGGGCGTTCCAGCTGACGATGACCCGGGCACCCGATCCCGCCGGCGTGCTGCCCGGCCGGCCGTTGGCGTAGGCCACCGTGGCGCCGGTGCGTTCCAGCAAGGTCTGGGCGATGAACAGGCCCAGGCCCATGTTGCCGCCGCCACCGGCCCTGACCGGCACCTCGGTCAGGCGTTCGTCCCGGTCGGAGACGTAGGGTTCGCCCAGGCGTTCCAGCAGGCCGACGGGAAAACCTGGGCCGTCGTCCATCACCGTCAGCACCAGGGCCGGGGAGGCGCAGTGCAGGGTGACGTCCACCCGCGTCTGGGCGAACTGCATGGCGTTCTGGAGGATGTTGCCCAGGCCGTGCTGCAATTCCGGCGACAGCGGCAGGGGGGACGGCGTCCCCTCCTCCACCCCCGTCACGTCGATGTCCAGCACCACCTCCATCCGGCGATGGGGGGCGGCCACCGCCTCGATCACCTGGACCGCACCCAAGGGGGCGTAGGGCTCCATCTCACCCTCCGCGTCGGGACGGCGGGCGAGATCCGCCAGGATGTCGCGGCAACGGGCGCTTTGGCTTTGCAGCAGCTGGATATCCTCCGCCCACGGGCTGTCGGGCGGCAGGTCGCGGGCCAGTTCCTTGGCCACCACGGCGATGGTGCCCAACGGGCTGCCCAGTTCATGCGCCGCCGCCGCCGCCAGGGCGCCCAGGGCGGAGGCCTTCTGCGCGCGGGCCAACGACACCTGGCTGGCGATCAGCGCCTGCGACAGGTCGCGACCGGATTGCGCCACCTTGTAGACGTAAGTGGCGATGAAGATGGCGGACAGGGTCAGCGCCGCCCAGATGCCGTCCAGATAGACCGGCGGCAGGGTGACGCCATAACTGGCGGGCCAGGACAGCGGCATGGCCAGCGCCCACACCAGGGTCAGGCAGGCGGCGGTGATGACGGTCAGGATGGCCACCAGCCGCTGGCCCAGCATGCTGGCCCCCACCATCAGCGGCGCCAGCACCAGCACGGCGAACGGATTCTCCAGCCCGCCGGTCAGCATCAGCAGCACGGTCAGCTGCACGATGTCGTAGCCCAGGAACAGGGCCGCCCCCCGTTCGGTCAGGAAGGGGCTGCGCCGCCGCCGGGCGATGGCGTAGAGGTTGATCAGCAGCGACACCGCCGTCACCGCCAGCGCCGGCAGCAGCGGAATGTCGATGCCGACCAGATCCTCCACCGTCAGCAGGGTGATGGCCTGGCCGGCGATGGCGATCCAGCGGATGGTGTTGAGGGTACGCAGGTTGATGCGGGCGCCGGTCCACCGGCCGTTCACGCGGCCGTCATCGGGATCCTCACCGAAAGGGGCGCCGCCGGGCCACTGCCGCTCGCTCGGCCGTTCGTCCCGCGCCCCGAATGTCCACGCCTGCCGCGCCATCGCCCAGACCCAACCCACCTTGAGACCATCCGCGGCCACCATGCCGGGGTTCAGCATATAGCGCACGGGGCACGGCGTCGCACCTAATCCCCCGCCGGCATCGTCCACCGGCATCCCCTTGCCCCCGGTGCGGCGGCGCTGTTAATTCCTAGGGGACCAAGCGCCCCTGAGCCATGGCCTTGTCGGTGGAGGATGATCCTTGGAATCCCAACGCAAATTCGCCGTGCAGAAACCCCAGGGCAAGAAGTGGGAAACGCTGGCCATGGTGGACAACCTGTCCGCCGGCAAGCGGGAGTTCAGCGAGGCCGTGCGCGCCCACGGCCGCGGTTACGTCCGGCTGATCCAGGTCGATTTCGCCAGTGAGGAGGCCCTGTCCAACTACGACTGGCGCCTGGTGGAACTGCACGATCCCTACAAGGGCAATGGCCGGCCCAAGCCCACCGTGGTGGCGGGATCGGAACGCCCGGCCAAGCCCAAGAAGAAGGCCGTCCGGCCGGGTGAGAAGGTGCCGGTGCCGCTGAGGACCTGGATGCTGGCCTGCCTGGTGGCCCTGGTGGTGGGCGTGGCCTGGGTGCTGACGTATCACGCGCCTTGAGTTTTATATGAGCCTCAAGCGCCGGCGGGCCATCCGGCCCTTGGCTATCCTCGATTCCCAGTCCGCCTTCGGCTCCCCGGAAATCTCCGCCGGACGCGGTCGCGTCCTAGCTCGCTGCGCTCGCGGGTCTTCCTGAGCCTCAGGCGCCGGCGGGGCATCCGCCCCTTGGCTAATCCTCAGTTTCCGGTCCGCTAATGCTCCCCGGAAACTTCCGGCGGACGCGGTCGCGTCCTAGCTCGCTGCGCTCGCGGTTGCTTGACTGAGGGCGGAGCCGCTGCGGCCAATTCATCGTGCTGCGGAAAGTCTAATTGCGATTCATTCTTAACCGCATTATGGTGCTCCGGCGGGTGCGATCAGTCATTTGGAGGACCACCATGCCGGAGTTCAAAGAGGCGACATTGGAAGAGATGCTGACCGACCCCATCGTCCAGGCCGTGATGCGCCGCGACGGGGTGACGGAGGGGGAGATACGGACGCTGGTGCGTGAGATCTGCCCCCTCCTGCTGCTGTCGTTCGCGGCCTGAGCCAATCAACCCAGAGCAATATCAGCAGTGGTGGTCAGGCGGCCCAGGCGGGGGAAGATGGCCTTGAAGGCGAAATCCTGCATCTCGGCCGAGAAGGTGGTCATGGCGTCCTGGGGGAAGACCAGGGCGTAGCCATGTTCCCAGGCGCCGCGCGCGGTGGATTCCACGCCGATGTTGGTGGCGATGCCGGCCAGCACGATGGTGGTGATGCCGCGGCGGCGCAACTGCAGGTCCAGGTCGGTGCCGAAGAAGGCGCCCCACTGGCGCTTGGTGACGATGATGTCGCTGGGCTGCACCAGGCCTTCATCCAGCGTGGACCAGTTGGCCGGCAGGCCATTGGGGAAGTGGGCGGCCTGGTCCACCGGCTGGCTGGGGGCATCGCTGAAGTCGGGCGCGAAGGCCACGCGCACCAGCACCACCGGCGACCCGGCGGCGCGGAACTTCTCCGCCAGCGGCTTCGCGGTCGCCAGCACCTCCGCCCCCGTGTGGGGCGCCAGCGGCAGGTTGATGATGCCGTGCTGCAGGTCGATCAGCACCAGGGCGGTGGTCTTGGGATCCAGCGTGATGGTCATGGCGAAGCAACCTCAGATGGGAAATGGGGTGGACCGGACGGGGCCCGGATGGGAATATGAGGGCGTCCTCGCAAAAGATATATGAGTATGCCCTCACAAAAGTCAACCTCCCAACCGGCCGAAGCCAAGGCGCCGCAGCGCCAGCGCGGGCGTGAGCGTGTGGCCGCCCTGCTGGCCGCCGCCAGCGCCGTATTCGCGGAAAAGGGTTATGACGCCGCCACGATGACGGAGATCGCGGCCCGCGCCGGCGCCCCCATCGGATCGCTGTACCAGTTCTTTCCCAACAAGGCGGTGCTGGGCGACGCCCTGCTGACACGTTATGCCGAGGCCTTGCAGGGCCTGCTGGCGGCAATAGAGGCTCAGGCAGCAGCGCTGCCCGTGGCTGCGTTGGCCCAGGCGCTGCTGCACGTCCTGCCCAGTCTGAAGGTGGAGCGGCGCGCCGCCTTCGCCCTGATCGACGGTCGGGCGGACACCGCCCCCCAGCAGATGGCCTTGCGCGCCGGCCTGCGCCAGGCCATCGCCGCCGTGCTGCGCGCCAAGGCGCCTGGCCTGGCACCCGACCGGGCGGACGCCGCCGCCGTCACGCTGTTGCAGATGATGAAGGGCGCCGCAGCCTTGGGCGACGAACCCGGCTTGGTCGCCGGCCCCGCCGCACTAACCGGCCTGACACGGGCCGCCGAACTTTACCTGGCCGACGTGCTGGCCTGATCAGGCCCAGCGGTATCCCGCGACCGGATGGCTGTCGGGCAGGCGGGCGCCACCACCCAGCTTCTGCCGCAGGGTGCCGGGGGCGTATTCCGTCTTGTAGATGCCGCGCCGTTGCAGTTCCGGCACCACCAGGTCGATGAAGTCGATGAAGCAATCCGGCGTCACCGTGCGCGCCAGAATGAAGCCATCGATATCGGCCTCCACAACCCAAGCCATCAGTTCGTCGGCCACGCGCGACGGGCCGCCGACGACGGGTTGCTGTCGGCCGCCCAAAGCCAGGCCCTGCACTAGGCCACGCCGGGTCAGCACCTTGTCCGGCCGGCGCGCCGCCTGGTTTTCGATGTTGGAGGTGATGGCCTGGCTTTGCCCCGGCTGGATGGGATCGTCCCAACCCAGCCCGGCGAAGTCCACCCCCAGCGAGGCGGAGGCGTGGGCCAGCGCGCCCTCCACGCTGGCGTAACGTTCGTAATCGGCGCGTTTGGCCTCGGCCAGGACATCGGTCTCAGCCGTCACCACGGTGGCGCCGACGAAGATTTTCAGGTCGCCCGGATCGCGGCCCGCATCCCGCGCCAGCGCCCGCAGGTCGGCCACCAGGCGCGCGACATGGGGCTTGGGGCCACCGTTCAGGAACACGCACTCGGCATGGGCGGCGGCGAAACGCCGGCCCCGGTCCGACGCACCCGCCTGGTACAGCACCGGCGTGCGCTGGGGCGAGGGTTCGCACAGATGGATGCCGTCCATCCGGAAATGGGGGCCGTGATGGCGCACCGGCCGGACGCGGGCGGGGTCGGCGTAGGCACCGCCGTCATAAACGCCCCCATCTCGGGGCCTGACCGCGTCATCCGCCCAGCTGCCCTCCCACAACTTGTAGACCACCTGCATGTAGTCCTCGGCCACCGCATAGCGGTCGTCATGCGCCGCCTGGCCGTCCAGGCCCAGCGCGCGGGCGGCACTGTCGAGATAACCGGTGACGATGTTCCAGCCGATGCGGCCGCCCGTCAGATGGTCCAGCGTGCTCATGCGCCGGGCGAAGGTGTAGGGCGCCTCATAACTCAAATTGGCGGTGACGCCGAAACCCAGGTGGGTGGTGGCCGCCGCCATGGCCGGCACCAGCATCATCGGGTCGCCCACCGGCACCTGCACCGCCTCACCCAAGGCCATGTCCGGCCCGCCCTGGTAGACGTCGTAGACGCCCAGCACGTCGGCCAGGAACAGGCCGTCGAACAGCCCGCGTTCCAGCAGGCGGGCCAGGTCCGTCCAATGGGCCAGGCTGGTGTAATGCGTCGAACGGTCGCGCGGGTGGCGCCACAGGCCCTGGTGGATGTGGCCGACACAGTTCATGTCGAAGGCGTTCAGGCGGATCTGCTTCATGGGCGCACGCTGGACCGGGCGTTCTTGGGAAGGGAGGCCCCACATCATGGCAAGACCACCACAATGCCGCCATGAAATTGCCAAGTGACACCCGGGGAGGGATCTCCTATCACACAGGGGCTATCCATCACGCCTTTCCGGGCCCTTCGTGCGGCCCGGGCGTCTGCCAGGGACCGTTCCACCCGTGTCGCGATCCATCCGGTTTGGCCTGCCGGCCGCAGCCATCCTCGCCCCCACCCTGTTGGCCCCGCTGTTCCTGGCCGGCTGCGCCAGCGACTATTCCCCCAACACCTACAGTGCCACCGCGGTGCAGCAGGCCAACAAGGCGGAGCCGGGCATCATCATCGGCTATCGCCAGGTGGCCATCAGCGCCAGCGGCACGGTGGGCGCCGTGGCCGGCGGCGCCGCCGGCGGCATCCTGGGATCGCAGGTGGCGGGCAGCGCCGCCCTGGGCGCGGTGGGCGGCACCGTGGTGGGCACCATCGTCGGCACCAGCGCCGAGCACCTGTCCGGCGACACCACCGGCTGGGAATACATCGTGCGCAAGCCCAACGGCGACCTGCTGTCGGTGACGCAGACCGAGGTCACGCCCATCCCGCTGGGCCAGAAGGTGCTCGTCATCACCGGCAGCCAGGCACGCATCGTGCCCGACTACACCGTCGCCATCGATCCGCCGGCCGACACCAAGGCCGAGAAGACGGACGCCAAGGCCGAGGCCAAGCCGGCGAAACCCGCCAAGCCCGCGCATGTGGAACCGGCGGTACCGGCTGAGACCAAGGCGGCCGAGCCCGCCACCGCGCCTGAAACGGCCCCCGTACCCACATCGCCCGCCCCCGTGGCCCCCGCGACGACGGCCCCCGCCGCCACGACCCCGGCGACGGAGCCGGCCACCCCGGTTCCGACCGAACCCAAAGCGGCGGAACCCGCCCCCACCGCGACGGAACCCGCCCCGGCGGCCCAGCCCGCGACGCCGGAAACGCCGGCCACCACGCCGCAGGAATCGGCGCCGGCCGCCACACCCGACACGACGCCGAAGGCCGACGCCACCGAAGCCCCGGCCACCAAGTCCGGTTGGGTCCCGGCGGATACCGACAGCGCGCCCGCCACCGAGGGCGACACGCCCAAGCCGTAAGACCGGCACCCTTTCGGGACCCCGCCCATGACCACCTTGCGCGCGCCCTATCCCGCCATTGAGCCTTATGAGACCGGCACCCTGGACGTGGGCGACGGGCACGTCGTTTATTACGAGCGTTGCGGCACCCCCGGCGCCAAGCCGGCGGTGTTCCTGCACGGCGGCCCCGGCGGCGGCATCGCGCCCAGCCACCGCCAATTGTTCGACCCGGCGCTGTACGACGTGCTGCTGTTCGACCAGCGCGGCTGCGGCCGGTCCACGCCCCATGCCGACCTGGCGGCCAACACCACCTGGCACCTGGTGGCGGATATCGAGCGGCTGCGCGAATTGGTCGGTGTGGACAAGTGGCTGGTGTTCGGCGGGTCCTGGGGGTCCACCCTGGCCTTGGCCTATGCCGAGGCGCATCCCGACCGGGTCAGCGAACTGGTGCTGCGCGGCATCTACACCCTGACCCGCGCCGAACTGCTCTGGTACTACCAGTTCGGCGCCTCGGAACTGTTCCCCGACAAGTGGGAACGGTTCCAGGCCCCGATTCCGGAGGCCGAGCGCGGCGACATGATGGCGGCCTACCACCGCCGCCTGACCGGCGATGACGAGGCCGCCAAGCTGGAGGCCGCCAAGGCCTGGAGCATCTGGGAGGGGGAGACGGTGACCCTGCTGCCCAACCCCGCCCACGCCGCCCCCTTCAAGGACGGCCATTACGCCCTGGCCTTCGCCCGCATCGAGAACCACTATTTCATGCACGGCGCCTGGCTGGAGGAAGGGCAACTGGTGCGCGACGCACACAAGCTGCGCGCCATCCCCGGCACCATCGTCCATGGCCGGTACGACATGCCCTGCCCCGCCCGTTATGCCTTCGCCCTGCACAAGGCCTGGCCGGAAGCCGACTTCCACCTGATCGAGGGGGCTGGGCACGCCCATTCCGAACCCGGCATCCTGGACCAGCTGATCCGCGCCACCGACCGCTACGCCGGCAAGCCCTGACGGCGACGCATCCCACGCCTATCCCGATTAGCGTACAGGAACGCTGGCATTCCTGCATGGATATGCCTTAAATCCCCGATGAGAATGCGAACGAGGCGCACATCCATGCGCCAGCGGATCAACCACCGCGTTCCGGATTAAGTCGGGGGACTTAGATGAAGCAGGGTTTCATGCGCGCCAGGCTGACGGCCGGCGTTTCCGTCATCGCGCTGGCGATGACCGCCGTGGCCGCGCAGGCGCAGCAGGCGGGCGACGACGCACCGCCGCAAACGGTGTCGAGCATGGTCGACGGCGTGGAGACGGTGGTGGTCACCGCCCGGCACTACGTGCCCTCGGGCAGCCTGACCGCGACCAAAAGCGACGCGCCGCTGATCGAGACGCCGCAGTCGGTCTCCGTCGTCACCCGCGACCAGATCGACCTGCTGAACTTCATCGATGTGCAGCAGGCCGTGCGCTACACCGCCGGCATCGTGGGTGAGAATTACGGGCCCGACCTGCGCTTCGACTTCCTGACCCTGCGCGGCTTCACCCCGGTGCAGTACATCGACGGCGTGCAGGCGCCCATCACCACCACCATCAGCAACGTGGGCGTGGACCTCTACGGCTTCGAATCGGTGGACATCCTCAAGGGTCCGTCGTCGGTGCTGTACGGCACGGTACCCCCCGGCGGCATCTACAACCTGACCAGCCGCCGCGCCTCCGACACCTTCGGCGGCGAGATCGGCATCAAGTACGGCGAGGATGATTACAAGCAGGTGGAGGGCACCATCACCGGCCCGGTGGCGGACCACCTGTCGGTACGTGTCACCGGCCTGTACCGCGACCGCGATTCGCAGGTGAAGGGCGTCACCGCCGACCGCGGCTACATCGCCCCCACCGCCACCCTGTCGCTGGAAAACACCACCCTGACGGCGCTGGGGTATTACCAGCACGACCGGGTGAATGGCGACACCAACGGCTTCCTGCCGGTGCTGGGCACCCTGCTGCCCAACCCGCTGGGCCAGATCGCCCGCGACACCAACCTGGGTGAGCCCAACTACAACTACTATCAGCGCGACCAGTACAGCGTGGGCTATCAGCTGGCCCACGATTTCGGCAGCGACATCGGGTTCGAGCAGAACCTGAAGTGGTTCCATTACAAGGAACTGCAGCACGTCATCTATGGCGCCGGGCTGGAATCCGACAACCGCACGGTTGATCGCTACAACTTCCCCTACCAGGAGCGGGTGGACGAGCTGGCGATCGACAACCGCCTGAAGGCCAAGGTCGATACCGGATCGATCAGCCACGACCTGCTGGCCGGCGTCGATTACCGCAGCAGCCGCAACAACGCCCAGTACGGCTTCGCCGTCGCCCACCCCCATCGACCTGTACAACCCGGTCTATTCCAACGGCGACATCGCGACACCGGCCATGGGCCCCTATGTCGACCTGCGGGTGCACCAGACCGGCGGCTATGTCCAGGACCAGGCCCGGTTCGGCCCCCTGGTCTTCACCGCCAGCGGCCGCTATGACGAGGTCACCACCCACAACCTGCTGGCCGGCACCACCGTCCACGACGACAAGTTCACCTATCGCGTCGGCGCCAACTACGTCCTGGACAGCGGCTTCGCGCCCTATATCAGCTATGCCACCTCGTTCCAGCCGGTGGCCGGCGTGGACGCGCGGGGCAAGGCTTTCGTGCCGTCCACCGGCCGGCAGGTGGAGGGCGGCGTGAAATATGACGGACGCACCCTGGACGACACGGTGCACCTGTTCACCACCCTGGCGGCGTTCGACATCGTCCAGACCAACGTGGTGACGCCCAGCAACGACCCCGCCAACCCGGTGGGCAGCCTGCAGACGGGCGAGGTCGAGGTGAAGGGCGTGGAACTGGAGGGCGTGGCCCGCATCAATGAACAGCTGAGCCTGAACGGGTCCTACACCTACACCTATTCGGAAGTGACCAAGAGCAACGGCCCCGACCTGGGTGGCCCGCTGCCCACCACCCCCCGGCACAAGCTGTCGCTGTTCGCCGACTACACCCTGCAACAGGGCCCGGCGGCGGGCCTGGGTGCCGGTGCCGGCGTGCGCTACGTGACGGGCAGCGCCGGCGCCCAGCTGGGCGCCTTCGTCAGCACCGTCTATTACACCGAGGCGACGACGCTGTTCGACGCCATCGTCCACTACGACACGCCGGACTGGCGCGTCGCGGTGAACGCCAGCAACCTGTTCGACCGCACCTATGTCGGCCGTTGCGCCAGCGCCACCAACTGCATCTTCGGCCAGGGCCGCCAGGTCATCGCCAGCCTGACCCGCAAGTTCTGAACACGGGTTTATCGCGCACAAAAAACGCCGGCCGGGATCGCCCCTGGCCGGCGTTTTGTTTGAACTATACCTACTTCAGCAAATCACCCAACGCCCCCTTCCACACCTTGGCCTGGGTCAGGGTCTGGTGGCCGCGGGTATCGGATGATGCCGGGATCAGGACATATTGGCCGTGGGGCACGCGTTTGATCGCGTCTTCCATCACGCCCAGTTCGGCAGGGTTCAGCAAATCGTCGGCGAAGTTCACCGCCACCAGCTTGGCCTTGATCTTCCCCAAATCCGGCGCGGGATCGTAGTCGTACGAGGATTCGAACCAGTAGAGGTAATCGTTGGCATCGATGGTTTTGCCGTAATCCGCCACCCACTGGTCGTACAGGGTGGTGGCCGCCGGGCGCGTGGGCGCCTGCTGCTGCAGGAGGGCCGCGTTGTTGACCATGATGTTGAAGATGGGCAGGGCGCGGGTATAGGCCGTGGGCTGGGCCGTGTAGTCGCCGCCCTTCCAGTCCGGATCGTTGCGGATGGCCTCGATCACCAGCTGGCGCCACAGCATGTTGCGGCCGGATATCGCCACGGGCTGCGAGGCCACGGGCATCAGCGCGTCCATCATGTCGGGATGCCGCTCACCCCAAATCCAGGTCTGCATGCCGCCCATGGACGTGCCCAGCACCAGCTTCAGGTGCTTGATGCCCAGGCCCTGGGTGACGATCTTGTACTGCCCCTCCACCGCGTCGACGTAGCCGTAGTGGGGGAAATGCCCCTTCATCCCGTCCGACGGCTTGGAGGAGCCGCCGTGGCCGATGCCATCGGCCAGGATGATGAAGTATTTCTCCGCGTCCAGCGGCTGACCGGGCCCGAACAGTTCGCCGGCCAGGCTGGGGTTCAGGAAATTGCGGCCGGTGCCGGTGGTGCCGTGCAGCAGCAGCACGCCGTTGGTGATGGCGCCCGAGGCGTCGCGCTGGGCCGTGCCGATGGTGGTGTAATGGAAACGCGCGTCGGCCAGATGCTCCCCATTCGTCAGGGCGAAGTCATGCACGATGACGTCGCCCTCCATCTGGTTGGGATAGCTGGGCGGCTTGGCGTCGGCCGCGACGGCGGCGTTCGTCACGAGCAGGGCGCCAAGCGCCAGGGTGGAGAGCCAGGCTTTCATCAGGTCATCCTTTCAGGCGGTACTACGGGTGAGTGGGGGGCTGCGACCGTCAGGCCGCGCGCAGGGCCGCCAGGAAGGTGGAGACCTTGCCGCGCAGATCCTCCGCCTGGGTGGACAGGCCGTTGGCGGCCGTCAGCACGTCGCCGGCCACGTCACCCGTCTCGCCCGCCACCTCGCGCACACCGTTCATGCCGGCGCTGACCTCACTGGTGCCGCGCGCCGCCTCCTGCACGTTGCGGGCGATCTCCTGCGTCGCCGCCCCCTGTTCCTCCACCGCCGCGGCGATGGTGGTGGTGATGTGGTCGATCTCACCGATGGTCTGGCCGATGGCGGTGATGGCCTTGGCCGCCTCACCCGTCGCGGCCTGCATGGCTTCGATCTGCTGGCGGATGTCGTTGGTGGCCCGTTCCGTCTGGTTGGCCAGGGCCTTGACCTCGGACGCCACCACGGCGAACCCTTTGCCGGCCTCACCCGCGCGTGCCGCTTCTATGGTGGCGTTCAGGGCCAGCAGGTTGGTCTGGCCGGCGATGTCGCTGATCAGGGCGACCACGGCGCCGATCTGCTGCGCCGCCTCGGTCAGGCTGGTCACGGCGTCGGTGGTGCGCGTCGCCTCATCCACCGCCTTGGTGGCGATGGTGGCGGAGATGGAGACCTGGCGCCCGATCTCACCGATGCTGGCGCCCAGTTCCTCGGCCGCCACGGCCACCGTCTGCACGTTGGCCGCCGCCTGTTCCGAGGCGCCGGCCACCGCCACCGCGTCGCGGGCGCCAGTTTCGGCGATGCGGCTCAGGCTCTCCGCCGTGGTGTGCAGGCCGGTCGAGGCCTGGGTCACCGATTGCAGGGTGTGGGCCACGTCGGTGTCGAAGGTCTGCACCAGGCCGTCCACGCGGTTGGCGCGCTCCGCCTTGGCCGCGGCCTCGGCCGCCTGCTGGGCCGCCAGTTCGTCGCCCTGGCGCATGTTGGTGCGGAAGACATCGATGGCGCGCGCCATGTCGCCCACCTCATCCCCGCGCGTGGTGCCGTCCAGGGTGAAAGCATAATCCTTGTGCGCCAGGCGGCGCATGACACCGGCCAGGCGGGCCAGGTGCTGGGCCACGTCGCGGTCCAGCCACAGCACGGCGCCGATGGACAGGGCCACCGCCACCAGGGCGGCGACGATGATGCTCCAGAACGCGTGGGTGTAGGCCGCCTGCACCACCTCGTTCGCCGTGGCCGCCCCCTCGCGGTCATAGGTCGCCAGCGCCTCCAGCGCCGCCTGCACCTTGCGGAAGGTCACGACGATGTCGCCGTTCATGGCCTTTTCCGCCAGGTCGCGGTGGTCCTTGGCGTCGGCGAAGGCGGCGGCCATCGCCGCCTCATACGGCCCGCGCAGGGCCTGGTACTTGGCATAGAGGTCGGCGGCCGGCCCCGTCACGCCGATGGCGTCGAACCGCTTCATGGCGGCCGCCAGGTCGGTCGTCTGCTTTCCATATAGCTTGATGGCCTCATCCCGCGCCGTATCGTCGGCCGACACCACCACCCGGCTGGCGGAGATGCGCTGGCGGGCCGTGGCCGTCTTCAAGTCGCCGAGGACGTCGATGGACGGCAGCCATACGGTGCGGATTTCGGCCGCGGCGCTATTGATGGTGCCGATCTGCCAGAGGGCCAGAAGACTAATGGCGATGGTCAACAGCAACAGGCTGCCGAACGCGGTCAGCAGTTTAGGGCGAAGCGCCAGATTCATAAAAACCACCATCAATTTTGCTAAAGGTCGAAGTAATTCAACCTCCCCGATTGATCTTATAAACTCTCTGTTACGCTTTGTCGTGATGCGGTGAATTCGCCCGGCCGCTATGTACGGCCCGCAGTTCCGCAACCCTGCGACCTCACAAGCACTCGACAGCCGGCGGCTTAGCCGTCACCTTCAGGCATTGATGCAAAATAATACTGCAAAGGACTTGGGATGAGCGCGGACGGCGTAGGCACGACGACGACCCCCGTGGATGAGGGCGAAGGTATCGGCGGTTATGTCAGCGGCATCACCTATCCCCGCCGTTATTACCAGGAGCTGAACCCGGCCGCGATCTCCTACGCGGCGCTGCAATCAGGCTACCGCGCGCCCCGGCTGGACCGGCCCTTCCGCTATCTGGACCTGGGCTGCGGCCATGGCTACAGCCCGCTGCTGTTCGCCAGCCTGTTCCCCCAGGGGCATTTCATGGGCGTTGACTTCAACCCCATGCACATCGGCAGCGCCGGGTCCCTGCGCCGGGCGGCGGGCCTGACCAATGCCGAATTCATCGCCGCCACCTTCCAGGACCTGGTGGCTATCGAGGACGGCCCCAGCCTGGATTGCGACTTCATCGTCCTGCATGGGGTGATGAGCTGGGTCAGCGAGACGGTGCGCCGCGACATCGCCGCCCTGGTCCGCCGCCGGCTGAAGCCAGGCGGCATCGTCTATGCCAGCTATAACTGCCACCCCGGCTGGGCCGCCAAGCTGCCCCTGCGCACCCTGATGGTCGACGCCTACGCCGTCACCACCGGCACGGTGGAGGAACGGGTGAAGAAGGTGCTGGCCTTCCTGCGGCAGCTGCTGGACAGCAAGGCGCTGTACATGGAACTGAACCCCGTCGTGCGCCAGCAGATCGAAACGCTGGAGACGCTGGACCCCGGCTATGTGGCGCATGAGTACCTGAACCAGTACTGGCGCGCCTTCCACCACAAGGAAATCGTGGCCTTCATGGAACGGCTGGGCATCGGCTACCTGGGGTCCGCCACCGCCGCCGACAATGTGCCTCTGCTGGCCGTGCCGGACCAGCCGGCGGCCCTGATGGCGGTCATGCCCAACGCCCTGCTGCGGGAAAACGTGCGCGACGTGGCCCTGAACCGCCAGTTCCGCCGCGACCTGTATGGCCGTGACCTGAAACCCCTGGCCGTGCCCGATCTGGTGGCCGCACACCAGGCCACCCGCTATGCCCTGGGGCGGCCACGGACGGACTGCCCCCTGCTGGTCAAGCGGTCCTTCGGCGACGTCACCCTGCATGAGGGGGTGTTCGCCCCGCTGCTGGATCGCCTCGCGGCCGGCCCCGCCACCTTCCGGGAACTGGCCGCCGTGCCGCCGCTGGACGGGTGGGAGGTGGCGGACCAGATCCAGGCGCTGCAGGTGCTGGTGGGCGCCGACTACGCCCGTCCCATCGTGGCGGGGGCGGAGGTGCCGGCCGACAGCGACGCCGTGCGCCGCTTCAACCAGGCGGCCCTGGTGACGGCCCGGGGCGTCGGCCAGCCGGAAACGGCGCTGGCCGTGCCGGCACTCTCCGGCGCCATGATGACGGCGGTGGGCGCTTAAGCGGGCGGGACGGCGTCGCCTACCTCACCGGCACGAGGTCGATGGCTGACACCACGGCCTGGCCGGTCAGGGGCCGGAATTCCAGCGTCAGGCCGGTGGCACCCTTGGCCGTCGCCTCCACCGTGCGGTCCAGCGCCTTCAGCACCCCGCCCGCCTGGGCGGCGATGTCCAGGCCCTTCACCACCACCGCGTCCCCGGCCAGCACGTCGAACACCCGGGCGCCCGGCGTGGCCCCCTTGGGCTCCATGAAATGCAGGGTGACGCGATAGCGCCCCGCCGGCACCGGCACCCGGTAGGTGAAGGCGCCCTCGCGGTAGGTTTCATACAGGGCGGGATCACCTGAGCCGGTGACCGCCGGAATGGCCTGGTCCGGCACGCCCTGTTCCGGCGGCGGGTTGCGGTCGTGCGGCGTGCCGCCGTCAACGAAGGCGTCGGAGCCATAGCGGGCGCCGCCGGCCGTCGTCAGCCCGGCGGACGAGCCGGCACGGATGCGTATCTCATCCCCCGCGCCGTCGTAGCGCCAGGTGACGCTGTCGCTGAGGGGCTTGCCATCGATCTGCGCCGTGACGGTCAGGACGTTGGCGCCCGCGTCCAGGCGCACGGCCGGCCACAGGCAGACATGGTCCAGGCAGGGGGCGATGCCCAACTCGCGGCCGTTCAGGCTCAGCCGGGCGGCGGCGGCGTTGCTGTAGGCCTGCACGTCCGTCACGGGATAGGCGCGGTCGATGTAACGCCGACCGTTCAGGTGCAGCACCGGCCGGCCGCTCCAGTCCGCCTGGTAGAAATAGAACACGTCCTTGCGGACGGTGCGGTCATAGGACACCAGGCCCTTGTCGTTGGTATCGACCATGTCGCCCTCGGTCCGGCTGTCGCTGGCGAAGTCGAACATGGTCCAGAGGAAGGTGCCCCACAGGTAGGGACGGTCCTTCAGCTGCGCCCACCAGATCTCATGCAGGCGGCTTTCCAGTTCCTCGGGATGGAAATGGCCCTTGGGGTAGACCACGCCGCCCTGGCCGGAGCCCGCATCCACCTGGTCGGTGTGCTGGGTCAGGCCGCCGCCGCCGCCATATTCGCTGACCGCCAGCGGCAGGCCGGGGTGCAGGCCGTGCAGCCGGTCCAGCACGGGCCCCAGATCCTCCGGCTTTTCATAATACCAGCCCTGGTAACGGTTATAGCCCAGCAGGTCGGTGATGCCGGCCACCACGTCCACGCCCGGCCGGGGCTGGTCGGGCCGGGGCTCGCAGCAATCGGCCATGGTGGTGGGCCGGGTGTGGTCCAGGGTATAGGCCAGGTTGTTGAGGTCGGTCAGCAGCGGGCGCGCGTCGCTGACGCCATGGCCGCTGGCCGCCATCAGGTTGACCTCATTGCCGATGGACCAGGTGACGACGCTGGGGTGGTTGTAGTTCTGCTTGACCAGTTCCCGCAGCTGGCTTTCCGCGTTGGCGGTGAAGGCCGGCGTGGTGACACCCTTGTCGCCCTCCGCCGTTTCGGGTGCGGTGCGGTTGACCAACGGGATTTCCGCCCACACCACCACACCGTCGCGGTCGGCCAGGTCGTAGATGGCCTGGTCGTGCTGGTAATGGGCAAGGCGCAGGGCGTTGACGCCCATGTCCAGCATGATGTCCATGTCCTGGGCCTGGTCGGCCGGACTGATGGCCCAGCCCTTGCCCGGCCGGTCCTGGTGGCGGGACACGCCGTGCAGCGCCAAATGCTTGCCGTTCAGGAAAAAGCCCCGCTCGGGATCAAAGCGGAAGGCGCGGATGCCCAGGGGCTGGGCCACCTGGTCCATCTCGCCGGGGGCGCCCTCCACCATCACCACCACGTGGTACAGGTAGGGATCGGCACGGCCATCCCACAGGTGCGGGGTCGGCACGGTCAGGGTCTGCACCACCTCATCCCCCGCGCCGGCGGCCAGCGCCAGGGGCTGGCTGGCACTGGCGACAACCGCGCCGCCGGCATCCACGATGGCCGCCTTGACCGCCACGGTACGGGCCTGGGTCGCGTCGTTCTTCACCCGGGCCGTCACCTCGATGCTGGCGGCCTTGTCATCCACCTCGGCCGTGCGGGCGTAAACGCCGGGCCCGCCCCAGTCCATCATATCGACATGCACGGGGTCGGTGGCGATCAGCGATACCGGGCGGTACAGCCCGCCGAACAGGAAGAAGTCGCCCGACATGGGGATGACCTCCGCCGTCGCGGCACCCACCGTCTTTGGGCTGGAATTGTCGGTGCGCACCGCCAGCACGTTGGCCTTGCCCATCTTCAGGGCGCTGGTGGCGTCAAAGCGGAAGCGGCCGAAGGCGCCCTTGTGCATGCCCAGCTTCACGCCGTTCAGCCAGACCTCGGCATTGATGCTGGCGCCGTCGAACTGCAGCCAGATCTTGCGGCCGGCATAGTCGGCCGGCGGCTTGAACGACAGGCGGTACCAGCCGGCCCCCCGCGTGGCGTTGTAGTCGGGTGCCCGCCTGGCCGTGCCACCCAGATGGTTCCAGGTGTGCGGCAGGGTGACCGCCGCCCACTTATGATCGTTGAAGGCGGTCGCGTCCGCCCCCGGCGCATCGCCCTGCTGGAACCGCCAGCCGGTGGTCAGCGGCATCTCGCGGCGCTCGGCCGCCTGAGCCGTACCGGCCAGGGATGAGACCGCCGTCAGGACGGCCAGGATGCGGCGCATCGCCGAAACAGAAATCATCAAGCGGGCCTCCCACCCCAGTCCGGCCGCCTTGAAGGCCACCGGTGTCAGGCAGGCCGATACGCCGCCCCTAATCCTCGATCGCGGGCGATGGTGGCCAGGGCGCCTGGCCCTGTCAAGCAGGCGGCACTAGGCAAATGGTCAAGGTAATCCGGGTACTTAAAACCCGAACTCCAATTGCGCCGCCGGTCCCGACGCCTCGAAACTGGAAACGGTGACGCCCAGCAGGCGGATGCCGGTGGGCAGGGGATAGACGCTGCGCACCAGGTCGATGCTGACGCCGCGCAGCGTTTCCTGCGCCACCACCGGGGCGGCCAGGGTGCGGCTGCGCGTGGCCTGGCGGAAGTCGCCGTACTTGATCTTCACGGTCACGGTACGGCCAAAGGCCTGCGCCTTCTCACACCAGGCCCAGACCTCGTCCGCCATGGCGCGCACGCCCTCCTCCACCGCCGCCGGTTCGGTCAGATCCTCGGCGAAGGTGGTCTCGGAACCGGAGGATTTGCGCGGCCGGTCGGACACCACCGGCCGGTTGTCCTCGCCATGGGCGATGGCGTGGTACCAGGGGCCGGCCTTGCCGAAATGGGTTTGCAGGAAGGTGGGCGTCTGGCGGCGCAGGTCGGCGCCGGTGTGGATGCCCAGGCCATTCATCTTCTCGGCCGTCACCGGCCCCACGCCGTGGAAGCGGCCGACGGCCAGGTTTTCCACAAAGGCCTCGCCATGGCCGGGCGGTACCACGAACTGGCCGTTGGGCTTGCGGTAGTCCGATGCCAGCTTGGCCAGGAACTTGTTGTAGGAGATGCCGGCGGAGGCGTTCAGCCCCGTCTCCGCCTTGATGCGGGCGCGAATCTCGACGGCGGTCGCGGTCGCCGTGGGCAGGCCGCGCCGGTTCTCCGTCACGTCCAGATAGGCCTCATCCAGCGACAGCGGCTCGATCAGGTCGGTGTAGTCGGCGAAGATGTCCCGGATCTGGCGGGAGATGGCGCGGTAGACCTCGAACCGCGGCGAGACGAAGACGATGTGCGGGCATTTGCGCAAGGCGGTGGTGGACGGCATGGCGCTGCGCACACCGTATTCCCGCGCCTCGTAACTGGCGGCCGCCACCACGCCGCGCTTGGCGCCATGGCCCACCGCCACCGGCCGGCCGCGCAGGTGCGGATTGTCGCGCTGTTCCACCGACGCATAGAATGCGTCCATGTCGATGTGGATGATCTTGCGGATGCCGGGGTCGCTCATAACCCCGGTATCTTAGCAGATTGCCCATGAACGAAAAGCGAACATGTTGATTCGCCCTCAATCGCCGGGCGCCAGCATGCGCTGGCTTGGCTGTCCTCGCTCCGCCCTTCGGTACTCGCTCCGGCGCCCGCGGTCGCGGGCTATGAATGAACGATGCGAGAGTGAAAGGAGCTCACTTCTCGATCTTGAACACTTGGTAGGAGTGCGGCTGCACCGTGGCGGGGAAGTCGGTGCGGGCGGGGACGCCGTCGCGCTTCCACCGGTCGGCCTTGCCCGCGGCGTCCGGCGTGGCGGCCACCACCTCGCCCGTGGACAGGTTGCGCAAATGCACGCCCTGGCCCAGCAGCGACAGGTTCACCGACACCGGCTGGTCGCGGAAGGACTGCACGATGAAGGTGTCGTTGTCATAGGCAAACAGGCTGACATGGTCGGGGCCGTCGACCCGCACCGGGAAGTCCCGCTGCAAATACTTCTTCACCTCGGTGATCAGGCCCTGGGGCAGGTTGTACAGGTCACCCAGATTATCCGGCATGGTCAGGACATACAGGATGCCCTTGGAATACCGGTTCATCAGCAGGATGGGGAAACCCTTGGCCGCCGCCACGCCCCGGATGATGGGCCAGCTGTCGTTGGTGTAGAAGTGCATCTCCGGGAACAGCACGGGCGGCTTGTCGTACGCCGCGCCCTCATGGGAAGGATTGGCCAGGCTTTCGCCGTTGCCGGCGCCATAGCCGTTCAGAAACTCGTGGATCGCGACCTTGCGGCCGGTGTTCTGGACCTCGAGGATATCCTCGATCCCCTTGCCCTGAAGCGCGGTGAGAAGGCCGGAGGTGATGAACACCGTCTTGCCCGCCGTCAGGTTGCCCTTGATCTCATCCACGATCCTGGGGTCGTGGGCCGCCGCCTCGGTCAGCAGGGCGACGTCGGCATTGGTGGGGAACTTCGGCGACAGCTCGATCGGGATGCCGATGGTGCCCAGGTAATTGTGCAGGAAGTCCTCGCCCGAGGACTGGTAGGGCTTGTAGCTGGCGATGCCGATGGGCTGACCCAACTTGCCCAGATCCTTGTCCACCGTCTCCAGCGCATAGCCGGCCAGGCGACCCCAGCCGGGCCCGGGGTCGTCGGCCTTGCCGGATGATTTGTAGCCCGACACCACCTCCTGCCAGCGGAAGGTGGTGGGCAGGTCGGCCCAGGCCTGGCGGTTGCCCGCGCCCACGGCCTTGGCCTCCGACATCGGGCGCCAGTTGAACAGCGTGATCTCCGGCGCCTTGGCGAACAGCGTGTCCCACAGCTGCTCGGCATAGCGGTCGGCGTAGAGGGTGGAGTTCTCATCCACCCAGCCACCACCGTTGCCCACCCCGCCCTTGGCGTCATGCGGGCGGATGTTGCTGTAATAGCGGTAGATCTCGTAGCTCTCATACTGTTGCAGCAGCTGGTCGGTCACCACCGGGTCGCGTGTCTCGGTGCCGGTGTAGATGCCGTCGAACGCCTGGCTTTCCTGTTCCAGGTCGTAGCCGGCACCCTGGAAGTGCTCGTACCAATTGGGGTACTTGATCACCATGCGGACCTTGGGATTGGCCTCGTGCGCGGGCTTCAGCACCAGGTCGCGGGCGACGGCGCGCATGGTGTCCAGGCGGTACTGCGTCCAGCTGCGGTCGCCCTTGGCGGCGATGTCGGCGTCGCTCTTGCTGGCGTAGAAGAAGAAATCGTCCAGGATCACTTCGTCGAAATGCTTGGCCGCCAGCGTGGCCGCCTTGGCGCATTCCTCGCGATCCGCCGGCTTTTCATAGTCGAAGGTGCCGAACTGTCCGCCCTCGCCGCCGGCGGCCAGCGTGATGCCGCCGGAAACCTGCACGCCCCGCTCCTCGAACCACGTCTTGATGCGGGTGACTTCCTCATCGGTGGCGAAGACGTGGTTGCGGTAGACCTCCAGATAGACCTTGTTGAAATGGCTCTGGCGCATCGCGCGCTCGAACTCGCGGTCGAAAGTGGCCTTGTCGGCCAGCTCGCGGGTGTTCTTGACGGCGATGTAGATGGCCACCCGGAAATTCTTGTAGCTCGATGCCGCCTCCGGCTTGGCCTGGGCGGGCTGGGGCATCAGCACGGGCCCGAGCGGCAGGCTGAACAGGGCGGCGCAGGCCACGGCCTGGAACGCACGTCTCATGGGGTCACTCCCTGGAATTTTATTGTCATTTCCCGCGATGAAAACGATTTCTTCACCGGGAAAACGCGGATGGTAGCGGTAACTGTGTATTAATCACATTTGTCGGGCCGACGCTCAAGCCGCCAGATTCCCGCTCAGCCGAAGGTCAATGCCCCCAGCCGCCAGACCTAAGTCGAAAGAAAAGGTAAGTGCCCGTGCCGCTCCCGGAAGCGTCTGCCCCTCAAACGACCGTCCGGATTGACGGCCGCGCCTTGAGCGATGACGCTGGTCCCGGTCATAGTCGCGACGACGTGTCGCGGGGCGGGGGCGGGCGTTGGCGGCACTTACGGGAACGGCGGCATTGGTGGGAACGACGGCGGACGGCAGCGATGGCGCCGCGGCCCGGTTTCCGCAAGGCGGCGACGCCGTCAGCACCCGCATGCGCCAGATGGATTGGTCGACCAGCCCCCTTGGCCCCATCGAAGGCTGGTCGCCCACGCTGAAAAGCACGGTCGGCCTGATCTTGCCGGCCCAGGCCCAGATCGTCATGTTCTGGGGGCCGGAGTTCGCGGCCCTGTACAATGAGGCCTACGCCCCCACCATCGGCAACAAGCATCCCCACGCCCTGGGCCAGCCGGCGCGCCACTACTGGACGGAACTGTGGGACGACCTGGAACCGCTGCTGCAACGGGCCCGGGCCGGCGAGACGGTGGTGGCCAAGGACCGTCCCTTCCGCATCGAACGCCGGGGCTATATCGAGGAGGTGTTCTTCGACATCTCCTACTCCCCCGCCCGCAATGAGGCGGGCGCGGTCGAAGGGGTGGTGTGCATCGTCGATGAGACCACCGACAAGGTGCTGGCGACCCGCCGCCTGCGGGAAAGCGAGGCCAAGTTCCGCACCCTGGCGGAGGCCATGCCCAACCTGGTGTGGACCGCCCGGCCGGATGGGGCGCTGGATTGGTTCAACCCCGGCGTCTACGCCTATACCGGCGCGCCCGGCGGCGCGCTGGACGGCCGGGCCTGGACCTGGATCGTGCACCCGGACGACGCGGCCCTGGCGATGGGCGCGTGGGATGCTGCCGTCAAATCCGGCGACACCTATCAGGTGGAATCGCGGTTGCGTCGGGCCGACGGGGCCTACCGCTGGCATTTGGCACGGGCCGTTCCCATCCGCGATGCGGACGGCGGCATCACCCACTGGCTGGGCACCAACACGGATATCGAGGATCAGAAGGCCGCCGCCCTGGCGCTGGCCACCCTGAACGAAACCCTGGAACGGCAGGTGGCGGAGCGTACGCGCGAACGCGACCGCGCCTGGAACACCGCCCGCGACCTGCTGCTGGTGCTGGATCCGCAGGGTGTTTTCCATTCGGCCAATCCCGCCTGGCAGACCATCCTGGGTTGGGCGCCGGACCAGGTGCCCGGCCGCCATTACAGTGACTTCCTGCATCCCGACGATCTGGCGACCGGTGCCGACGCCCTGGCGCAGGCGGTCGCGGGCACCTTGGAATACACCGAGATCCGGTTCCGCCATCGCGACGGCGGCTATCGCTGGATCGGCTGGCTGGCGGCACCTGAGGAAGACCTGATCTACGCCACCGGCCGCGACGTGACCCGGGAGAAGGAACAGGCCCAGGCCCTGGAACAGTCGGAGGCGCGCCTGCGCTCCGTCTTCAACACCAGCTACCAGCACCAGGGCCTGCTGACGCCCGAGGGCGTGGTGCTGGACGCCAACCCCACCTCGCTGGCCGGCATCAACGCCGCGCGCGAGGATGTCGTGGGCAGGCCCTTCTGGGAAACGCCCTGGTTCACCGCCACGCCCGGCATCTCGGAATTGATGCGGACGGCCTTGCCCCGGGTACGCGCCGGCCGCACCGTGCGGCGGGAGATCGTCATCAACCTGCCCGCCGGGCGGCATACCTTCGACTTCTCGCTGCGGCCCCTGTTCGACAGCGCCGGCAAGGTCATCGCCATCGTGCCGGAGGCCATGGACGTGACCGCCCGCCGGGCGGCGGAGGAACAGTTGCGCCAGGCCCAGAAGATGGAGGCGCTGGGCCAGCTGACCGGCGGCATCGCCCACGACTTCAACAACATGCTGATGGGCATTTCCGGGGCGGTGGAACTGATCCGCCGGCGCCTGACCACCGGCCGTGGCGACGGCCTGGAACGCTATCTGGACGCCGCCGCCTCATCGGTCCAGCGGGCCGCCGGCCTGACCCATCGCCTGCTGGCCTTCGCCCGGCGGCAATCGCTGGACACCCGGCCGCAGGATGTGAACGGCCTGGTGGGGACCTTCGCCGACGTGCTGCGCCGCACCCTGGGCGCCGGCGTCACGCTGGAAACGACCTTGGCCCCGGACCTGTGGCCGGCCCTGACCGACGCCAACCAGTTCGAAAGCGCGCTGCTGAACCTGGCGCTCAACGCCCGGGACGCCATGCCGGGCGGCGGCCGGCTGACCATCGTCACCCACAACCAGGCCCTGGCCGCCCCTGCGAAAGGGGGGGCGGACGCCATCAAGGCCGGCGACTATGTGCTGGTCGCGGTGACGGATACCGGCACCGGCATGATCCCCGCCGTGGTGGAGAAGGCCTTCGACCCCTTCTTCACCACCAAGCCCATCGGCCAGGGCACCGGCCTGGGCCTGTCGATGATCTACGGTTATGCCCGCCAGTCCGGCGGCCATGTCCGCATCGACAGTGAAATCGGCCGGGGCACCACCGTCACCCTGGCCCTGCGCCGTGCCCCGGCGGAAACCGAAATCGCCGCGGTGCCGGCAGATGGCACCGCGCCTATGCTCCCACCGGGCCTGGGCGAAACCGTGCTGGTGGTGGAGGATGACCACACCGTGCGCCTGCTGGTCACCGATGTGCTGCGGGACCTGGGCTATCGGTATATCGAGGCCAA